>JAUCGK010000033.1 GCA_030378085.1 Candidatus Parabeggiatoa sp. HSG14 | reverse complement strand
ATGAAAAAGGTGAAACTAAAACATATCCTCCTATTTTAGAACTTGTTAAGGATTGGCCCATTAGAGCAAGATTTGAAGCTAAAGTTACAAAGGTGGACAAAAATGAAATACCAGTAGTTGATCTTGGAGATGCTGCTGGTTTTGGAGAAGTAGCTGGGGATTTTATAGAAAAAAAAGTTCCTATAGTTGGAACTATAGTTGAAGGTGGTATTAAAGTTGTTGCTCATGGAGTTGATATAATTATTCCCGATATATCATTATTAAACACTCCTGGAACAAATTGTGTCGGACAAGGAAATCCTAAGTTTATAGGTTCTGATGGTGGTATATATGCAAAAGGATTTGTTAATTGCAATCCTGCTTATCATCGATTCAATAATGTGGGTAGCATTGATAAATCATCGTGGTATCAACAAGTCAAAGCAGGTGTACCAACTCCTCTTAAGTATGGTGTTAAATTTTATACTCCCTCATGGAATGACATGGTATCTGAGAATCAAAAAAGAAATCTTAACTTTTTGAGAACATTTGGTAATCATGCTTTTTCCTGTGGTGAAAAAAATTATGCTGTGACTTGTATATCAGATGAAAGAATACCAACTGACCCTGCAAAACCAAGTGTGTATAAGATTGATACAATTAATAATAATACGCAATCTTTGTTGAATTCGACATCAATGAAAACTGATCAAAAATGTAAAATACACAGTACTGATTATCTAGCTGGAAATGTATGGATTACCAGTTTTGATAAACCTACTAGCAGTTCTTCATTAATTGGAATTAAATATGGTACAGACAGTGATGTTTTTGGACATGATGTAGTTACTATCAAAGATGGTTCCATAATAAATGCTCAGTGTGATAAGCCCGGATGTATTATTCCTGAAAATTCTACTTTTTCTGGACTTAAAGGATGTGGACTTGTACAAAAACTTTTTGACAATACAAATCCGCATCCAATTTGTGATTCAAATGCTGTTACTATAGGAAAGAAAGATATTTATGCTACCTTTGATGGTACAAAAAAGGTAGTTGGAACAGTAGAATTGCGTTATTCATCCGCTTGTCAAACCAAATGGGCACGAGTTATTTGTTCTGATTGTAAAACATCTAGTACGGTAATAGCAAAAATTGTTCGTAATAACGACGCAAAAGAATACTCTAAAATTTTACTTCCTTTTATAAATTCAGAGTGGAAAAATGAACAAAGCAAAACCTTCTGGTCACCAATGGTATACGCACCAGATGGTTGCAATGCTTATGTAGAAGGCATAATAAGCTCTGGTATTATAGCCAGTGAAGTTGCTGTTGCTAAACAAGATGAGTGTTCTGCTACCTGTTCTACAGGTATAAAAAGAGGCACTAGAAGCGACACAGAATGCCTAGAAGAACAAACTCCCACTATTAGCGCAAGTTGTGACATTGGTTTAGTCTCTGATTGCAATCAAAAATGTGTCAGTGCTTTGGAAGTGACACAAAAGAAAGGAGATGGTCATTGTGATAATGGAGAACAGGGGATAAATCTAAAATGTTCGGCCTTCAATAATGATGGTGGAGATTGTGATATTTCCACCACATCTTCATCCACAGTAACACCTGGCACAAAACCAACGCCTGGAGCCAGTTGTGGTAGTGGCTCAGTCTATGATTGTATATATCATTGCGTTGATGCTTCGGAAGCTGCGAAAGGGCAAGGTGATGGTTATTGTGATGATGGAAGATATGGGATGGTGCTAACTTGTTCTGCTTTCAATAACGATGGTGGAGATTGCAATACTTCAACAAAACCAATACCGGAACCTGAAGAACCTGTTGAGCCACCTTATCCACCCACTGAAATAACTAGCGTAAATTCTGATTCTCCTTACGCAACAACGAAAAACGTATTTAATGCCGGAAATGGTACGTGGTACGCTTACGGACGAGTTCTTGAATTGGTTGCGTGGGGCTATTTATCAGAAGAAGTGGGTACAAGAATGCGCGACGCTTTTGCTATAGATAAAAGTGGAAGACACTCGAAAAACTGGCCAAGTCCTGATTTTTTGGGCGGTAATTGGTTTGCAACTTCGTCCACTACTTCTTTGCCCACTGAAAAACGTCAACGTGGTTTATTAGCTGTATGGTCTAATGGAGAATACGGTCACGTTGGCTTTGTTGAGGAAGTCAATACTGATAAAACACAATACCGGCTGAGTTCCTTTAACCTACTTGATGATGGAAAATATCGAAATCAATGGTATGACTTTGAAGGGACAGGTCCTTTGCCAGGTTATTACCCACAGTTTTATAATCTGACTAAGCCTAATTGGTAATCTTGTGAAAGGGGCAGATGTGGAATTATCTGCCCCAAATTCAAGGTGAGTGAAACTATAAGCGTTAGCCCTGATTTGATTTTTACTCACTGAAAATCAAGCAACCGATTCAATGTCTTTTGAAAAACGGCAAGAACTCAGAGAATTAGGTCAAAAAGCTGATCAGTTGACATTGAAAAAAGCTTATGCTTGGGCAATTTTACGCTGGCGTGGTTATCGAATTCCTAACCTCAAAGAATTACCCTTAACATAACCATGTCTATTTCTGAAACTTTAAGACAGCAAGTATCAGCAGAAGCTGGCCATTGTTGTGAATATTGTCGTACTTGTCGGCGGATATACTCTGAACGGATTCAATACCTGACAGGTTTTTAAAACCTGTCAGGTCTGGCCGGCGTTTTTCGTCTATTCTCATAATCCGAAAATGCAGAAGTTTGCAGTATAATTGGTATGCCATTTTATCAATAGCAGAAAATGAAACGAAGCAACAACAATTACCAAAAGAGAAATATGATGAGTAAAACTATTCGTGCGAGCGACATTTCATTACATGACTTGAGAACTCAGTTTAATCTTCAGTTAGCCAAAGATAACCAATTTTTTCCGGAATGGCAAGCTGAACTACCAGACACAATTGACTTTGATAAACAATTTTTGGATCGGATGAAAGATGATTATTTTAACTTACTTGAGTATCCGCCATTATTAGAAGATACCGTTAAAATGGCAATACTAGGGCCATTATTACATCTCGCTGGTTTTTATTCATATCCCTTTCATACCAAATCAGAATATTCTATTAAAGTCTCCAATGTAGATGGTGATGTGATTGTTGAAGGGAAAATTGATATTTTGGTTTTGAAGGAGCAACTTTGGGTTATGGTTATTGAATCAAAACAGGCTGCTTTTTCTATTGAAGTGGGATTGGCACAAATATTAGCCTATATGTTAGCTAATGAGAATCAAGACAAACCTTGCTTTGGCATGATAACAACCGGTGGAAGTTTTGTCTTTATCAAACTGGTAAAAGGAAAACCAGCACAATATGCTTTATCGAAGGTATTTGAACTTCGGAATCCGGGTAATGAGTTATATACAGTTTTGGGAGTATTAAAACTGCTAGAGCAAGTGGCATTAAGTGAAAAGTGACACACGTAGATTTGCCCCTACAGCCTTTAATTGTGTGCGATTTTTATCCGTAAATCTGTTGTACTATCACTATTTTTATCGTTCCCAAGTTTTACTCTCATCGTTATACACAAGTATTTAAGTATTTGATTTAAAATAGTTTTTCGTAGGGTGGGTAGAGCGGGAGCGAAACCCACCAAATTTTTAAAAATGGTGGGTTTCGTACCTCTACCCACCCTACATTTTGACTTATGTATAATGATGAGAGTTTTACTTGGGAACGCATTGTCAAGAAGCTTTGCTTCGATAACAAAGTGCCAATATTCAGTTAGGACTCGGTATTTAATAAACCTAAACTAAACCTGACAGGTTTTTAAAACCTGTCAGGTTTGACAGATTCAAATTTTGGAAATTATAAAATCTTCATTCCTTATCAAAAAGGATTGGAATTTATCAAGGAGTAATTTATGTTAAGTTGTTACGATGTTGCGAGATATTTTCTTGCTCAAATAGACTCCGAGCAGGTAATCTCATTTCAAATATGAAGTTGCAAAAATTAGTCTATTATGCTCAAGGAGTTAGTTTAGCATTACGGAATCATTAGAAGCATGGACTTATGGGCCTGTTGTACCAGAATTATTTCACACTTATAAACGCTATGAAACCGGCGCGATTTCACCACCACGCGATATGGACTTTTCCACCGATATAGTGGTTTATTACGATAGAGAAAAAGGAGACCCAAATTATGGTATGGTCTCAAATTTGTCAAGCTTACCCAGAACAATGGTTAGTCGTTGAAGCATTAGAAGCTCACACAACCAAAGATAATTTCGACAACCAGATCGTTTAGCAGTCATTGAAACTTGCACCAGTGGTAGCGATGCCATGCAAAGCTATCGCCGCATACATCACCAATATCCAAGCCGTGAGTTTTATTTTTTGCACACCAGCCGCGAAGAACTTAATATTCGTGAAATCAAATGGCATGGTATTCGGAACTGATGCCATCATTGATCTGAAACATAAAAATCTGCATGTCAATCTATGATGAATAAATTTATACAATAGACTATAGCTTTTCAGATATTAAGACCTGCCAGGTTTTAAAAACCTGGCAGGTCTGATTCTGCAAATTCTTAAATTCTGAAAATCCTGATTCAGACAAAAAAGGAGGTAGGATATGCTGTCACAACAGATAAGATCGATCCTAACCAATCCGCTACACCGATTGTGGTGGAAAAATCATCGATCAAAACCCACAGTAAAAAAACAACGGCTAATAGTAGAAACGCTAGAACCACGAATTCTACTATCAGCCGACTTTCCAGTGATCGCGCCGATACTGTCGGGTGGTATCGATCAGCTTGACGATACATTGGATGGTTTCTTTTCCCACGAATTACTCAATACCCCCCTGCCTGGTATATCTCTCTACGAACAAATTGATGCCCAAACGGTGCAGCGCTACGCACCAAACCTTACCGATGTGTTATCTATTAATGTATCCGACGGTGATGCTGCTGACCCAAATCTTAAAAAATTGGATGCTGATGGGAATAACAAAGTCAGCATTCAAGAACTGTCAGATGGTATCGTTGATGGTATAGGTGATATTCTTTCAGACGATCTAGATGATCCTAACGATCTCTATGCAAAAACCGGTGCTGAACTTGCAACCTTGCTTGAGACAGAGTTAGAAAAAGGCATTAATCAATATCTTGATGTCAGTAACGTTAGCTATATAGGAAACACCATATCTCTTGACTTTAGTTTTACCCACAACGCACAAAAGCTCCCACTTGATTTAGGAGTTCAAGCTGAAAAATTGGGGATTGAACTTGAATCAGAAATAACACTGGATTCCTCCCTGGATTTTACCCTAGCATTTGGGGTTAATGAAGTAAGTGGCACTCCCACTAATGAAGATTTCTTTATTGATTTTAAAGGGTTGAATGCAACAGCCAATGTGGATGCTGATGTTAATGCCGATGTGAATTTTGGATTTTTAGGCGCATCGATCAATAACGGTAAAGTCGAGCTAACTGCCAGCGTTAAAGCCACCGATTCCCACTTTTCCTTCAATGAATTGCAAAACACCCAGCCAAATACACTTTTCAACGTTGAAAAAGTCAATGGCAACTTTGCGCTTAATTTGCCAATTCAAGTAAAACCCGGACTTAATTTTGATCCGCAAGATTTAGTCATTGATGTTACAGCGGATCCGTTTGCCCAGTCTCTTGATGAACGGCGCATTGATTTAGATTTAAAGCTTGATACTAATTTTAATGTCCTAGTTGGTTTTGACTCGTTAGACAGTAACGATTTTGTGGATATGCTACGACAAGCCACAGATTTCCTTGATGGATTAGTCAAGTCTGGCCAAATTTCTGATTTTGAAATTCCGTTTACTAAAAGTCATTTGAGTGATGTACTTAATTTTGCCGACACCTTATCAGATGCCCTGCTTTATGATGATGGCAAAGATGGTGATCTTGTTACAAGTACTGATCCTAATAAAGATAATGGGAGTCGATTACTTGATGCCGATAACAAGCCAACTTTTAACACGGCTCAAGAAGTGTTTGGAAAACTGGCCAGTGAAATTAACGGGGTTAACTACGATCCGACTAGCAAAGAGTTGACTTATTCCTTAGCATTTTCAAATAAGTTGTTCAATGTTGATGTACCTATCGCCTTTGATTTGGATCTCGCGCCACTCGGCAATATCACCAGCAACGCAAGTTTGCAGTTGAGCGGTGAAGCGGGTATGAGTTTGATCTTGGGCATCAGTTTAGGAGAGGTCGCTGGCACCGCTTTCATTGACAATAGTTCGCTATTGGCGGTTAATGCTAATGCGCTGGGTTCAACGCAGATTACCGCCAGTGAGAATATTAAGGGCTTGAATGCTGATGGTTACAAGAAAATCCTGACCGAAACAACACTAACCATTGCTGGTGTTGCCGTATCCATTCAAAACGACAATGGTTATAACAGTGCCTTTGAATTAGTACGTGCCTTAAATGATGCCATTGAAGAAACCGAACTCAAGGATAAAGTCGCGATCAGTTCTCAAGGTAAGCGGCTAATCGTATCCACGACTGAAAGCTTCATTGGCACACTGACAGTCACACCTAACAGCGAATTAGGTTTTATTGCGGAATCAGGTGAAACCCTCATCGAAGGCAATAACTACGATTTCATCATTACTGTAGATAGTACTGAATTTGGTGTTTCTTTAAACGGACACAAAGAAATCACTGTGCCAGAGTTACAAGAAATCATCAAAGCGGCAACTGGTGAACGTATCATATTAGAAGCCAATGCTGACAAAACGGGCTTAAAATTAACCGATACGCAATTTGATGAAAATACCAGCGGTTTATTGAGTCTCACCCCAACCAACGGTTCCGCATCGTCATTTTTGTTAGGTGTCTTGGGTGTTGATGCAGAAATGCAATTGGGTGAAAAGGCGGATGGTGTTATTGAAGGTAAAGCGATAGCAGGTACTTCTTTATCAGATCGCCTGTTTATGGAAAATGCCAAACTTTGGGGCGATCTCAATATCACCACTCAGTCCATTCCCAATGATGCCGAAGCGATACCCAGTAATGTTATAACCGCTTCTGCTAATTTTGGTTTTGTGGAAATCGGCTTAGAAGGTAGCGGCCAATTATCCGCACACTTAGAAACTGGTTTAAAAACGCCCGGTACTGACACAGAAGTCGGTAGTCGAGTCACTTTGAACCAACTGATGGACAATTTGGGTACGGATATTGGTAAAGTCGTTGCCGCGCCAACTCTGACTGCCGGCATTGAACGAGCGGGTCAAAATGTTTATGGTGAATTAGATATGAAAGTCACCATTAATTCGGATGAACCGTGGATTAAGGGATTAATTGATGGTGTCGGAGAACCCAAAATTAAGTTAGTGGTAGAGGATTTTGGTGATTTATTAGATATTGGCTCGACTGATGGAAAAGATGAGAAAAAGCAAAAACTCATTGACGCAAAACCAATAATCACAGTAGATACCTCTGGACTCGATGGCTTTGACTTAAGCAAGTTTGGTAATTTTGGCTTTGATGGTATTTTGGATGCCCTAAAAGCAATTTCAGGGTTTCTCAACCAATTTGAGTCATTTGGTTTTCTGGATGATCCGATTCCACTTATCAATCATAGCGTCAAGGATCTGATAGGCTTTGCCGATGACTTTAATACAGCACTACAAGAAGCCCGTAGTGATCCCGCTGGTTCCATACAAAAGCTTGAAGGCAAATTGGAAAACGCTTTGGGATTGAAAGCGGGTTCTAATGTGATCGATCTTTCTTTGGACACGGGAGATATTCTCAAAATAGAGTTGAATTTAGAGACGGCTTTTACTGATTCTCTCGACATTGACATTGGACTGGGGAGTGAATCTGGTCCATTAAATTTATTGGGTGATGCTGATCTAAATACAACGGGCAAACTGAATTTAGATTTAGATTTTGGAATAGCATTGAATGATCCTGCTCAAATCTATCTTTTTGGCACTACCGGATTAGCCGCTTTTCTCAATGTTGAAAGCACAAATGTCAACTTTAGTAGCCAAATTGGGCCACTCAGTTTTTCCGTCAAAACTGGTTCTGTGAAGCTTGGCGCAGGATTTAATGCGGGTTTAAAAGATGTCACTGATGGACGCATTTTGATAACCGACTTTGATCCCTCTAAAAATTTATTTGCTGATTTTAAGGGAACGCTCGACAACAATAGTTTTTTGGATAGCAACCTGCCAGTCTATATGTTGACCGATTCCTTGTACGCGGGTGATTTGGTCATCAAAGCCACTGATTTTTCCGATGTCAAGATTACTGGTTGGGATAAAATTGCATCAGGATTTGATTTCAGTAAGATGACTCTGATTGATCAAGTTTCATTACTCGTTGATGGCATTGATATCTTCCTAGAAGGATTACAAGACGTGATGGATGGTGAAATTGGTGGCATTTCACTCCCCTTCATTGGCGATGGTTTGGAAGAAGGTGTTGGTTTTATTGAAGATTTTCGTAATGGTTTCATTGCAGACTTGCGTAACAATATTGAGAATGCAGCAACCCCCGATCAAAATTTCATTTCGCAAGAATTATTTGGGTTGCTAGGACCTGATGGTTTAAAGTTGCTCCAAGATAACAATAAAGATGGCAAGACAGACATCGACGATATTGGCTTAAAAACCAATATTGACAAGCAAGGACTCAATCTGAGCCAGCAATTCATGGAATGGGATTTAGCCCTGGGAGGCTCCGTCGTTTCTGAAGACTTCGGTATTGACTTCGATCTCGGTATTCCTGGTTTAGGCTTAGAAACGCAGGGCGATATTGGTCTTGACATTGACTGGAGTTTAGATTTTGGTTTTGGCATCAGTGGTACTTATGGGGTTTATTTCAAACTGTTCGATCCAAGCAAACCGGAATTGCGTTTTGATGTCAAGGCTTCATTAGACGATGCCGAAATTATTGGGCAATTAGGATTCTTGCAACTCGCAATCACCGAAGACGAAACCGATCCGACTCATCTTTTCGCAAGCTTCGCCGTTGATTTATACAAAAACACCGACACGGAGACTAAGCATGATACCAGATTAAGTTTCTCGGAACTCGGTAAACTTAGCATTGCGCCCAAAATAGCTGCCGAAGCCAAAGTCAATTTGGATATGGTGCTAAGCTTAAACAGTGATATGGTGGATGAACCAAGCGTATTTCCTCAAATCCGCTCCGATTTTGTACTAGATTGGGGGCTTGGCAATTCTACAAACCCTTATATCGCGCTCAGTGATATTGATGACGCTATTCAAGATGGATTGAAACTGGTTGAGTTTCAAAATGTTAGCCTTGATTTAGGCTCTTATATCTCTGATTTTATCGGGCCAATACTTGGAAAAGTTCAAGACATTACCAAGCCTTTAGAACCCATTATTGATTTTTTGACGAGTCCATTTCCGGTACTCTCTGATCTGGGAATTGAATTGACTTTCGTTGATCTCGCTGAATACTTTAGTGATGGTCGCTTTGATACGGGCTTTTTTGACTCAGTGGTTGAGATCATTGAGTTTGTCAATAGTATAGATGTCGGTGGTTTTGATAATCTCTGGATTAATTTTGGTGATTTCACCATTTTCGATATAGCTGATGAAAATCTCAAGAAGGTCAATTTAACTGATCCTAGTTTGAAATTGGGTGAAGATCAAGCGTACCTAGACAAGGCTATTAAGGAAAACAAAAACCCTGTTGATGCTGCCACAAATGGTGAAAATAATACCCGTGATGGTAATCGCAGTAATAGTGCCAGTTTCTATGACAAGATGAAGGAAAACGGTAGTTTTAATTTTCCGATATTGAGCGATCCCAGTCAAATATTCAATTTGATTTTGGGTAAAGAAGCGACACTGATTACTTACGATATGAAGCCACTTGAATTAGGCTTTAAATATGAATCACCATTCATCTCCATTTTTGGGCCACTTGGCGTGAAAATCGGTGCTGCTTTGGGTGCTACTATTGACTTCGATTTTGGTTTTGATACGTATGGTATCCGAAAATTTGTTGAGAGTGATTTCGTCAATCCAGGACTCATTTTTGCGGGTTTCTTTGTGGATGATGGCAATCATCCTGAATTACAAGTTTTTGGCAAATTATGGGCTAAAGCTGAATTGAATCTGCTAGTTGCTTACGGTGGTGTCAGTGGTGCTTTAGAAGCAAAGGTGGATTTTGATCTTTATGATCCAGATAAAGATGGCAAAGTACGTGTCGATGAAATGATCAACAGCATCGCTTTTGCTAATAATAATCCATTAGCCATTTTTGATATTTCTGGCAATGTTAGAGCTTTAATTGAATGGTATGTGGGGATAGACCTATTTCTGGTTTCATGGGAAAAAAGCGGCGTTATCGCAGATTTCACCTTAATAGATTTTGAGACAGAATTTGATCGCGAACCTGTTTTAGGAAGCGACTTAGGTAGCGGTGTTCTACAACTCAACATGGGTGATCTTGCCGATCAACGCCTTAATAATAATCCCACTGATGATGGTGAAGTATTTACCTTAACCGATACTGGCAATGGTATTAAAGTTTCTGCTCTAGGTGCAACACAAACTTATAACGGCATAGAGAAAGTTGTGATTCGTGGTGGACAAGGTGATGATAGAATTATCCTTAATGGTACTTCTACCCTAAATTTTGATATTGAAGGTGGAGTTGGCAATGATTACATTGATGTTTCTGGTACCACTGGGCAAGTGACAGTCCATGGCAATGCTGGTGATGACACCATTATAACGGGTGGTGGTGATGACCGAATTTGGGGTGACGAAGGCAATGACACGATTAATGCAGGTGCTGGTGTCGATTGGGTTTTTGGTGATAATGGAAAAATCAAAGAACTGGAAGATGGCACCGTTGAATATATCAAAGTCCGTGTCGATGATACTGATGGCACCGATATCATTCATGGGGAAGATGGTGCTGACATCCTCATTGGTGGCGGTGCTTTAGATGAAATTCACGGTGGCAATGATGCTGATTTGATTCTGGGCGATAGAGGTACAATTACCTTTGCCAATGAGAATCTTTCTAGCAAGACTGCCAACAATAACATTGCCTCAATTAAAGAAACCGCTCGTGGACTGGAAGGCGGAAACGATAAGCTTCACGGCGACAAAGGTGAAGATACCATCTATGGGGGCGTAGGTTATGATGAAATTTCTGGTGGTGATGATAACGATACTCTCTTTGGAGAAAAAGGCGCAGACACCATTGAAGGCAACAAAGGGATTGATCACATTTATGGCGGTGATGGCGGCGATAAGATTTCCGGGGGAGAAGACGGCGATTTCCTCTATGGCAATGACGGTGGCGATGAAATTCAAGGCGATAGCGGTTCCGATGAAATCTATGGGGGACGTGGTGCTGACATCTTACACGGCAATGATGGTCGTGATACGATTTATGGTGGGAGCGATCCAGACCTGATTTACGGTGATGCAGGGAATGACCTGTTAGATGGTGAAGCAGGTAGTGACGTTGTGTTTGGTTATACAGGCAACTATGCCAGCTTAAGCGAAAATGAAAAGCTAGCACTAACCAGTATTCTCGATATCGACCAAATTACGTCCAGTTTGGGTGATGATGTGCTGGATGGTGAAGGACAAGGTGATCAGTATATTATCAATATGAGTGGTGGTAGCACCACTAAGCATGTCACCGTCTTCGACACTGGTTTAGCAGATGATGGTGCCGATAAAATGACTATCAACAGCACTACAGATGAAAGCGAGAATGAGGAAGATAAACATGATAGATTCCTCCTGCGTTCAGGGGTTGCCCAAGATACGATAGCTTTTGTCGCAATGCTCAATGGTACTGAAGATGTTGAGCGGATCGATTATGATCACCGTATTGAAGCGATGACAATTAACAGCTTTGCCGGTAATGACTACTTTGCCCTAGATGATAACCGTGCTGTAACTACAATCAATGGTGGAACTGGCAAAGATACTTTCCAAGTCGGACAGATGTTTGACACCCCAAGAACGGTGGAAGCTGCCCATATTTTACCCCACGACAACGATAAGCCGCACGATGGTAGCACTGAAGTCGGTACTGACATATTTGCCACCATTGAAACCACGCGGGGCTTTTTGAGTAATGGTATCAGCGAATCAACCACGATTAATGGTGGTGATGACAATGATACCTTTACCGTGTTCCATAATAAAGCGGTATTGGGTTTGAATGGTGGTGATGGCAATGATGAATTTACCATCCGTTCTTTTGCCTTATCTGGTTCTCAAGAAGTCACTCGTGAACGGACTGATCTTTCTGGCGGTGCCGATGCCGATCTGATTCAATATGCCGTGAATGCGCCAGTGAATATTGATGGTGGTGATGGCTTAGATGAAATCCGTTTGATTGGCACCGAATTTAGTGATGATTTTGTGGTGACTTCAAAAGGCGTGTTTGGTGCCGGTTTGAATGTGAACTTCGTCAATGTTGAATTGCTAAAAATTGATGCTGCTGAAGGTGATGATCGCTTTTTCATTCAAAGTACCGATGCCAATTTGGTCACTAAATTAGTTGGGGGATTGGGTAGTGACAGCTTCAATGTTGGGGGAGATGCCCCGCCGATTATCAGCAATGATTTACTCGGGCATAGCGGTGTTATTAATCATGCTGTGGTGAGTGATGATCCAGCTTATAATGGAATTCGAGTAGAAGGTATTTCTGCTAATATTGCCGATAATGATGAACCAGGGATTGTCATTACTCAAAGTGATGGTAACAGTGTTGTCAATAGTGCAGGTTTTACCCAAGATTCTTACACGGTGGTTTTGACACGCGCGCCCGCGCCTGGTGAAAAAGTCGTTGTCACCGCGTTGGCTCCCACTAAGGAAAGTGATGAAAGGGCTCTTCTTCAATTCGATAGCAACGATGGGTTTAAAGATTCGATTCAGCTTGTTTTTGATAGCACGAATTGGAATATAGCTCAAACCGTTTCTTTCATGGCTAATAATAATGTGGTTGGCTCAGAATCACTGTCTGGTGTGATTAACCATACTATCAGTAGCGTGGATAGTATTATTGGGACAATTAGTAGTGCTGCAAATGATTCGCCCATCATTAGTTTAGATCAAGCTGTTCCCTCCAATTTAGAGTTGACGGGCGCAACGATAAAAATTACTGAAGGTTTAGGTAAGGGACAAGTCAGGGGAATTGATGTTGCTAACGGATCGATTTTGGAATTACGCACTGCTTGGAACATTGTCCCTGATGCAACCAGCACTTATGAGATTACCTTAGCGGATGATCAAACGTCCGTCAATGGGCAGGTTGTCAATGCTGCCAATAAAACGATAGTCACTGTCAATGGTACAGGTTTTGGTCTTGATAATGCTGGTGGCGAATTGCGTGGCGCAACGTTGCAAATTACTGGTGGAGCAGGTGCTGGACAAGAACGTCTGATTATGTCCAATACGGCAGAAACTTTGGTGCTGAATAAGCCATGGACGACTTCGCTGGATAATAGTAGTGAATTTCAGATTTTGCGCTATGGTGCTGTTAAAGCCCCCAGCGTTGATGTTTATGTCAATGATGCCCCCGCTGAACCTGCCGATACCACGCAAACTCCAGGTGTCAAAGTCACTCAAACAGGCGGTTCAACCGATGTGATTGAAGGACTTAACACGGACAATTACTCATTAAACTTGACAGCACAGCCTACCGCTGACGTTAAAGTTTACGTTCAACCAGAACCAACTATTACCACACGCGGCCAAATATTTGCTAAAGAAGCTCAAGTCGCCGTTTCCGGTATCTCATTGCAAAGTGATGAAAATGGTCAGTTTTTGGTGTTTACCCCTGATAATTGGCTGGTTGCCCAAACCATTACCGTGAGTGCCATAGATGATGGATTTGTTGATGGCGGTGATACTAAAGTATTCGCACCGATGCCACAAATCATCAATCAGGTGCAAGGGCCATTATATATGGAAGGGATGGGCGAATCTGAGATTTCCATTGGCTCTATCAATAATCCGTTGATGTTGCCTGGTGAAACCAATCAAAAACCCGCCTTGGGTACTGTGATTGCGGCAACGGCTCATAACATTACGGTTGATACCCAAAATATCCCTGAAAAATATGGTGATTTAGTGGATTATACTCTGGAAATCACCGCGGGCGAGGGCAAAGGACAAGCACGAATAATCACTGGCTATAATCCTGACACCGGTATTATTGCTTTGGATAGAGCTTGGGAAGATTTACCCAATGATACCAGTCAATTCACCATTTCAACCACCAACCCTAATTTATTAGTAGATGAAACCGAGCAAGTGGATGTTGTTACCGTCTTTAATAATGATAGTGTCACTGATGATGTAGGTGTATTGACGGAAAACCGCTTGAGTGGTTTTGGCATGGGCAATCAGATTGTGCTTGAAGGTACGACGTTTCAAGGTGGTATCAATTACTTTGAGATGGAAAACTTCACCGCCAATTTGGGTAAGGGAGATAACCAACTCACGATTAACAGCACCCATACCCGTGATGATGGTTTTCGTACCGTGACAGTTATCAATGCAGGACAAGGCGATGACGTAGTTGATGTGAATTTATCGGCTAATCAAGGACTTATTGCCATTAAGGGTGAAACCGGCAACGATAATATTGATGCGACTGATTCAGAATTGGGCATCATTGCTTTTGGGGATGAAGGCGATGATCAATTAACCGGTGGCAGTGGTAAGGATACCTTACTGGGTGATTTGGGACGGATTGATTATCTCAATGAAGAGGGAGACGTTGCCACCCGTTTTGGATTAGCCCATGATTTCAATAAGATGTTTGCAGTCCCGCAACAAGATGACGAGACTCCCGCTGACCAAACAGATGGGATTGCACGAAGTCCAACGGTGATTTTGAGTTTGCATGAAGAAATCAGTGGTGCTGACAAAATAATCGGTTTAGGTGGTGATGATCTGATTATCGGTGGCTCTGGCGCAGATGACATCGAAGGCTCTGAAAACAACGACATCGTCTTAGGCGATAACGGTTTTGTCAATTTTGATCCAAATGGTCAGATAAATACTGTCTCAACGATGACACCGCTTCAAGGCAGTGGCGATATTATTAAAGGCGGTACCGGGCATGATCTGATATTCGCAGGGACTGGTGATGATGATGTACAAGGCGACAGTGACAATGATTTGATTTTTGGGGATCATGGTCGTGCTGTGGGCAATATTAATCTCGCTACCTTACCGCTCGCTACATTCACCCCCGCCTTTGAATTTGAAACCATTGATACCCAAGACACTGATGGTGGTGGCAATGATACCCTTCGCGGTAATTCAGGTGAAGACATCATATTAGGACAGCAGGGGGCTGACTTGATTTACGGCGGCCAAGATGATGACGATTTGATTGGTGGTCATAATGTGGAAGGCGGCCATGATACGGGAGATCGTATCGGTGGTGGCAAGGGTGATGATGTGATTGCTGGAGATAATGCAATTATTGAACGTCGCAGTGACACTCTGAGTTTGCTTGCCCAAACCTTGACGGGTTCAACCTTATATGATGCCAATGGCGTTGCTCAAATTTCCGGGGGTCGTCATGCTGATCCCGCTGGCACACAAATCAGAAATATCACCTTATTAGATCATAGCGAGACTACTCCCGAAGGTGTTTATGGTAATGATTATATTGTTGGGAGTGCAGACAATGATGTGATTTTCGGTCAATTAGGCGATGACAAGCTTCAAGGAGATAGTACACTGGCTATTGCTGATATATCGGCATCCGTTGCGCCAGATGGTACTTTAACTGTCACTCCCTCAGTTGAAGCCGAAACTGACGGTGACGATTATATTGAAGGTAACGGTGGTGATGATCTCATTGCGGGTAATCTGGGTCAAGATGACATTATTGGGGGCAGTTCTAATCTCTTTGGCTTGACAACGCCTGATATGCGTCCCGATGGAGCTGATCTTATTTTTGGTGGTGCTGAAACACGCATTGATCGCAATGATACTGGGCTAGAAGGACAAATAGGACACGCCAGGGATGCCGATGTCATTTTAGGTGACAATGCCGATATTTTCCGGATGACTCATGCTGATAGTAGTCATATTCGTTTTAATCATGATTTAAACCAACAACAAGTTGTACGTACTTATACATTACTTGATTATACGTTAGGCGGTGGCACTCAAGATATTGGTACGGGAGATGAGTTGCACGGAGAAGGGGGCGATGACATCCTGCATGGTATGACGGGCAACGATGTACTATTTGGTGAAGGACAAGATGACGATTTGTATGGGGGTAGTGGTCATGATCGTTTATACGGTGGTACCGGAATAGATGGTGCGTTGGGTGATGACGGTTTGATTTATACCAGTCGCAATGGAACGGCTGAGCCACTTTATGGGATTGTCACCGCAAACAATGAAGGTAAGATATCGATACCTGGGCCTGTTATTGGCGCAATCGTTCACCCAGATGGGCAAATAAATAAAAGCGTTGAGTTACTCGCTTATGATCAGGGAGCAACTGGTAATGGCAATGATGTCATTTACGGTGGCTTAGGTCATGATTACTTGCACGGTGGCGAAGGTGACGATGCTATTTCCGGGGCTGAAGCTCAGGCGGGTTATTATCATAGTCAACCCCATGTTGGTATGGTAACCGGTGTTATTGATGGACAAAGCTATACTTATCAAACCGATACGCCGATACCGTTTACAACAACCCCTGGTGTTGATCCAGATAGAGGCCAATTTGATGCATACAATGCTGATGATCCTCGTACTAAAATTGCCGGTTTCTTGCTAAACTTTGATGCAGTCGATGCTCAAGGCAACAAGATTTCAGATGGTTCAGATCGTATTTTTGGTGATTTAGGTAACGATTGGCTCGTGGGCGGTACGGAAAATGATCGTCTGTTTGGTGGTTGGGGCAACGATCTAATGAATGCCGATGACAATTTGGAAACCAACAACGGATTAAACAATGCGCCAGATGCGCCCGAATTTGCCGATGGTGATTTCGTTTTTGGCGGTGCTGGTTTAGACGTGATGATTGCCAATACTGGTAGAGACCGTTTATTTGACTGGAGCGGTGAGTTTAATAGTTATGTTGTACCATTCAGTCCATTTGGATCACCAACCGTTAATCGTGCAGTTTCACCACATATCAAAGATTTCGTTGCGGATTTAGGTGTAGCAGGTGGTGCGGATATCTCTCTCACCGAACCGTATGGTGAGTTGGGATTAGTTTCGTCAGCCGATTCAGGTATTTGGCAAGATCAAAAAGGCAGCCCACGCGATCCGCAACCTGGAAATATTCCAGGAGTACAAATGGATGATCGTGGTACGCCTGAATGGATAGAGGGTAATGGTGGTAAAGGGAACACTGATAAACCCGATAATTCAGGAAACAAACCGGATACCTCTACTGGTAAACCCGATAATTCAGGGAACAAACCGGATACCTCTACTGGTAAACCCGATAAACCGGATACGACTACAACCCCACCGGATACGACTGGGGATGGTGGCACAACGACTCCACCGGATACGACTGGGGATGGTGGCACAACGACTCCACCGGATACGACTGGGGATGGTGGCACAACGACTCCACCGGATACGACTGGGGATGGTGGCACAACGACTCCACCGGATACGACTGGGGATGGTGGCACAACGACTCCACCGGATACGACTGGGGATGATAGCACAACGACTCCACCGGATACGACTGGGGATGATGGCACAACGACTCCACCTGATACGACAGGGGATGGTGGCACAACAACTCCACCGGATACGACAGGGGGTGGTGGCACAACGACTCCACCGGATACGACAGGAAGTGGTGGCACAACAACTCCACCGGATACGACTGGGGATGGTGGCACAACTACAACTCCACCAGATACGACAGGGAGTGGTGGCACAACAACTCCACCGGATACGACTGGGGGTGGCACAACTACAATTTCACCGGATACGACAGGAAGTGGTGGCACGACTACAACTCCACCGGATGATACCACTGGAAATAGCGGTAACGGCAACAATGGTAATCAAAACGATAATGGCAACAACGGGATTGGCAATGGCAACGGTGATGGTGGCGTAGATCAATCAGATGGGCAAGGTAAGCCAAACGATAATCAAGGTGGGGGCAATGGCAACAATGGTAATCAAGGAAATGGAAATGGCAACAAAGTTAGAAGTGCTTTAGATGGACGGCTCAATGCGTTTGAATCTGATAACAGCACGGTAACATCCGATATCATGCTGTTTGACGAAATAACCGGCATTTTCGTGGATAGCAACGAACAATCTGCTCCCGACGATTTGATTAGCGATGACTTTCTTATTATTGGAAAAGAGGATGCGTTATCCTCCGGCAGTGCTGGCTTGATTGCGTGGTAAAAGCAAGAATGACAAGGATTTAGGTTAACACTTAAATCTTTGTTGTTATTTTGATAGAATAAAGTGCTGATTTGATTATGTGGTAAAAACAATAACTACAAGAATTGTTTATAAAAAAAGATAAAACTCAACTTTGAAATATCCTTGTTTATATTCAATTTTTGTGGTCATTAAAAAGAAGATTGGATTGATTATTTGATAAGTTGTTTTGAATTAATCTTGCCATTTTTATTTATCTCCCCTACATTGCGTGGAGAAAGGAGTGAACTATGAAATTGTTTAATATCTTGTTTGGTATACTCTTATGTATTGGTACTGCTAAGGCAGCCGAACAAGAGTTGCAGGACACCAACCAAATTGATACTGCGTCAGAGTCCTCTGAACAGTCAGATTTGGAAATAATTACTAGAGCTTCTTCTATAGAACAGGTTTTTGAGAAGTTCAACATCCCTAGCTGGTTTGAATTAGATACATCTTTTAACTCATCACCACCATCCGATGTTGACAACACAAACCCATACTACGAATACATAACCACTGCCTATAACAAAGGCATCGTAGAAAGTTACACCACCGGCGACTTGATCGGGCAATATGTTCCTTCAAACCCAGTAACCAGGGTAGAATTTATTAAAATGGTACTCGAAACCCTTAATAAATACTTCAGCCTTCCGCTAGAAGCAGAATGGATGCAAGAACCGGTCAATGTATTTGGCAACCTATTTCCTGATATGGACTACACTGCTTGGTATTACAAGTATGTCAAAGCAGCCTACAACTATAGGATTATACTGGGAACTACAGAAGGTAACTTAATGCCCGATACAGAACTAACTGAGGAAGATGCTGAAGCCATTTTGAATAGAGCACAGCAATACGCTTTTATTGCATTCTGGACGGGCAACGGCTCAATCATCAGTTATCACGGCAAAAATGCCAACCCGGACAATTACAGTTATCCCTTTGGAATTACCCAAGATAAAACTGTTCTGCACCCAGAGCCAAATAAACGCCCGGCTGCTTTCTTCCAATGGCAAGTCAACAAAGACAGTTGTGATCGTCTAAAGATCGATGTTGAAGATATTTTGCCAATTGCAGAAAACAACGTGGACATTATCTTTGGAACTTGGGATAGTCGTAGTTCTGACCAAACATTTGAGGGTGTCACTTTGCCATTCGTTATTGGAGAAAGCAATACCGGTTACACCTTTAATGATAGTGATAATCAATGGTACATGGTTGGAGTTGTATTCAAAAATCCAGTAAGCAAGACAGCCACATTGGATGCTACTTGTGTTTCTGAAGAATTGCCAACTGACAAACCTTATATAATGAGTAAAGCCCTCATGCTAGAAAGTAGCTACAGATGGAATGGCAATGGCTCACTCATTAGTGGAATGTTTGAATCACAATTTGATGAAAACGGCATATTCAGAGACGTAACAAAAGTACATCCATCTCCTGAAAAACCAGTAGTATTTTTTCAATGGATGACTAGCGAAACCTGCTCAACCATAAACATTGACGCACCAACATTGGCTGACTCAGAAAAGAAAGTGCAAATAGTACATAAAGTATGGGACAGTAAATCTTATTCTGTTGCCAGTTGTAAAACTTTGCCATGTTCTGTCAATAGAATTAAAAGCGTAAGTGGTCCTTGGCAAGTTATCGGTGTTGCCTTTGATAATTCAGTTACTCAAACCGCAATCGTAGAAGCTAAGTGTATTTCTAAAAACTAGATTGAAAGGGCTTTCACGGTGATTAGCCCCTACGATATTTTGTTTAATGTAGGGGCGAACCTTTGTTATTGCCTAAAGAAAATGACGCAATACCACACAACGAGGTGAAACATGATTGTAGAAGAATCACCAAAGCAAGATGTTGAAGCTAAAAAGCAAATTTATTTACAGCGTGTTAATAAATTGTATGCTGATGTTAAAAATTGGTTACAAGATGAACCATTTGTTTTGGAAGAAGGCAACGTTGATGTGATAGAGACTTTAGGGGAATATCAAGCCCCTCGGTGGTTCATTAAAACCCAAGAAGGTAAACTGTTAGCAGAATTTAAGCCTACGGGTGCCTCGGTTTTATTGGCGGAAGGGGCAATAGATGTTAAAGGTTGGTTGGATAAGGAATATGTTTTATACATGTTAGAAAGTGATCCTCAAACCTATTATAAAATTGAGCAAGATGGTTGGTATTGGCAAGAACAACGTCTTGATGTAGAACCTCATTTTCTTAATAATAAAGCGACACTATTGCAATTACTTACGTGGGTGAGTGATTATGAATCCTGAACCATTGCTTCCATTGCTATTAGCTTATATTACTACTCAAGAAAACTATAAAATTGCCAAAAGAGCAACTAAAACCAAAGAGCTAAAAATATGACAGAGATTACTTCAACGTACCCATTTAGAGACAAAAAAGGAGTGACGTTGGAGTGTCACGAAATGTATTCCAACGCTGGAGCATTGGAACAAGAGATTTCAGTCACTATAATTTTTAAATCTTAAATTAAAAAGGAGAACTTTACATGTCTGACAACAAAGAGCAACCAGCAACAGAACGTCATGTTAATTGGGATGATTCCAAGATGGAAACCACTTATGCTAATGTGGTGAATGCAACCAGTACCCGTGAGGAAGTATCTATTTTTTTTGGGACTAACCAAACTTGGAATCCTACAACCTCCCAAGATGTGAATATTCAATTGACGGATCGGATGGTGCTAAATCCTTATGCGGCTAAACGATTGTCTGTTTTGCTGTCTAATATTATTACCGAATATGAAAGACGTTTCGGCGAATTGCCATTGGATACTCAACAAAAAGTATCATGATTTTTGCCAGATATGCCAGATTTTAAAAACCTGGTAGGTATTAAATCCGAAATATTGACCGTTTGGAGTGTGTGGTGAATTCAACTTTTTTGGATCCAAAAGCATGGGAGGCTTTGAATCAGGCTGATAGTTTTGAAGCTTATGTCAAAAGCTGGTTGGCTTTGCTTTGTGCATCTATTGCGGGTACTGAGCGTGGGGTAGTGGTTCTTCGCAAAAATAGGGAATCACCCTATGCCCCCATCGCTTTTTGGCCGGATGAAAACAGTAAAACTGAAGGCTTAATGAAAGCTGCTGAAGCCGCGCTTGATACCGGTAAAGGTGTTTGCAGGCTTCTTCAGAATGATCCCACCAGCCAATTATCTTATCCTGTGAAAGATGAAAAAGGTTTGCGGGGCGTTATTGCCTTAGAAGTGCGAGGACTTGATGCTTCTTCGGCAAAACTTGCTATGCGCTTATTGCAGTGGGGATTAGCAGGTTTACTATTCGCATTGCAACGCGCCGACAATCACCAAGGTAATCAAGCCAGGGAAAGTGCATTACAAGCCGTTTTAGATTCTGTTGCTCTGGTTTTAGAAAATCAGGGATTTCATAAGGCGTGTCTGGTGTTAGTTACTCATTTAGCCTCCCTTTTAGAGTGTCGGCGAGTCACTCTTGGTTTTGTTGAATCTCGCCATTACCGCATTAAAGCCATTTCTCACAGCATTGCCTTCTCCGAAAAAACGCAACTTTCCCGTGCCTTAGAAGCGACTATGACTGAGGCAGGAGAAATGGCTCAATGTTTGGTATTTCCTCCCCCAAAAACGCATGAAAATCGGCTTTATCCAGCCCATGAGCAATTGTCTGGAAGCTATGGCGGACATGCGATTTGCACTGTACCAATTAGTAACGGGAAATCTATTCTCGGTGCTTTGGTGTTGGAACGGGCGGGAGAGCAAAGCTTCAATGAAGAAACCGCGCAATTGTGTGAAACGGCTGGCACAATGGCTGGATTAATTCTTGATTTAAAACGGGAAAATGAACAAGGCTTGCTAACAAGAGCCGCAAAACAATTCAAAGCGTTGCTGGTCAAAATAATGGGGCCAGGTTATCCTGTATGGAAATTAAATGGATTGCTGTTGATAGGATTAGTCGTATTTTTCAGTGTTACTAAAGGGGGTTTTCGCGTATCAGCCGATGCCGAGTTAGAAGGTGCAGTGCAACAAAGCGTCTTTGCACCAATGAATGGTTTTATAAAAGAAGCACCGGTTCGTGTAGGTGATATAGTTAAGGAAAACGATTTACTGTTTAAATTAGATGATACTGATTTGTTATTAGAACAAATTAAGTGGCGAGGTCAACAAAAACAATATCAACAGCAGTATCAAAAAGCCTTGGCGGAAAAAAAACAGGCTGATATGCAGGTACTTAAGGCACAGTTAGCACAAGCCAAGGCAGAACTAGAATTAGTAGAAAAACAGTTAGCGCGAACCAAAGGATATGCACCTTTTGAGGGTATTATCATCAAGGGAGAAGATTGGTATCGAAAGTTAGGAATGCCAGTGGAACGCGGAAATCTTTTATTTGAGATTGCTCCCCTTAAAAATTACCATGTCATTTTGCAGGTAGATGAACAGGATATTACGGAGATTCGTGAGCAACAAGTTGGCAATTTAGTGTTAACCAGTACCGATCATGAATTATCTTTTCAGGTGACTCAGATTACTCCCATTTCTGAAACGAGAGAGGGACGTAATTATTTTCGGGTAGAAGCAAATCTGGAGCAAGCACCAGCATTGTTGCAGCCTGGTATGAAAGGTATAGGTAAAATTAAAGTGGGAGAACGTCATCTTATTTGGATTTGGACGCGCGGTTTAGTGAATTGGTTGCGGGTGTGGACATGGTCATGGTGGCCTTAAATCAAGATGTTCAGAAAATTCCCGCTTTAAACCTGACAGGTTTTTAAAACCTGTCAGGTTTTCGATAGAGAAAAAATTAATGGCTTTATTAGATTATTCATGGCAAAAAGCGGCAAATATTAAACCGCGTCTAAGCAGTTATGTCCAAGTAGAACGCCATTTTTATCGTGGAAAACCTTGGTATGTACTCTATGATAAGACAAGTGGACGTTGCCACCGTTTTACCCCGGCGGTTTATCAGCTAATTTTCTTGATGGATGGTGAGAGAAATTTACAAAAAGTGTGGGAACTATTGCAGAAAAAGGAAAATAGTCCATCAAAAGATGAAATTCTTAATTTATTAAGTCAGTTGCAAGTTGCCGAGTTATTGCATGGCGAAACGGCACCGGATATAACTGTATTGGAAGAACGGCAACAAAATTGGAAACGACTGCGATTTCGTCAACGGTATGGCAGTCCCTTTTCTATTAAATTTGCGTTGTGGGATCCCGATAAATTTCTCAAGCATTTCCTCCCTTATTTACAGATATTATTCTCTCCCTTATTTTTTTTCTTTTGGCTGGGTATCGTTTTTTATGGCATTGTATTAGCCGCTCAAAATTGGCAACCCTTAACCCATGACATTGCCGATTATGTATTAGCCCCCAGCAATTTGATTATCATGTTGCTTTTATTCCCAGTTATCAAGTTTTTACATGAATTAGGACATGCGTTTACGGTAAAACAAGGGGGAGGGGAAGTACATGAATTAGGTATTTTGATTTTGGTTTTTATGCCATTGCCTTATGTGGAAGCATCCAGCGCGTCAGCCTTTCCTGATAAAAAAGCGCGCATAATCGTCAGTGCAGCCGGTATTATAGTAGAGTTATTCATTGCCGCGTTAGCAATGATACTATGGGTAAGTGTCGAACCCGGGTTGGTTCGTGCGATGGCTTATAATGTTATGTTTATCTGTAGTATTTCAACGATATTATTTAATGGTAATCCTTTGTTACGTTTTGATGGCTACTATTTATTATCAGATGCGATTGAAATCCCTAACTTAACATCGCGTGCCACCCGATATATGGGTTATCTGTTTCAACGTTATTTGCTCAATATTAAGGAATTGCCATCACCAGCTGAATCTCTAGGTGAAGCCGGTTGGCTACTACTTTATGGCGTAGCTGCTTTTATTTATCGAATATTTATTTCAGCCGTTATTGTCTTCTTTGTTGCCAGCCAATTCTTTTTTGTTGGCGTTTTAGTTGCGCTATGGGCTATTTATCTTTTTCTCATTTCACCCTTAATCAGGAATATTCGTTACTTGTTCACTAATCCAACCATCAAAAACCGAAAAATACGCTTGATTTTCGTATTAGGCACAATAGTCACAACATTGATTTATTATCTGTTTTGGTTACCAGCACCGTTTTGGAGTAATGCAGAGGGCGTTATTTGGTTACCAGAAAAAGCACAAGTGCGAGTGGGTACTTCCGGTTTTTGTTATGAATTATGGGCGAAGCATGGACAACAAGTTGCGATTGATGATAAATTAATCACATTGAAAGATGACATCTTGGAAGCTCAAATCCGTATTTTGCAATCCCGATTAAAGGAACTAAAAGCAAAAAAACGTATTGCTTCATCGAATCAAGATCGTGTTGGTTTTCGTATGCTACAAGAACAAATCAAAGTAGTCGAAGCTGATTTTAACCAGCATAAAAAACAACAAGAACGGTTAATCGTGCGTAGCACCCTAGCAGGTAATATTTATATACCTAACTATGATCAATTATTGGGACGTTTTTTACATCAAGGCGAATTGATCGCTTATATTGTGAAACCGCCTCTAAATACTATCAAAGTAGTTATTCAACAAAAAGATATTGCTTTGATGCGTGAGATAACAAATATAGAAGTGCGATTGGCTGAACGTTTATGGCAAGTTTACCCTGCAGAAATCAGACAACTTGTACCAGAAGCTTCTTATAATTTACCCAGTCGCGCTTTAGGGACTGCGGGTGGTGGTTCTATTCCTGTTGATCCCACTGATAAAGAAGGTATGCGAGCTTATGAGCCTATTTTCCAATTTGAAGTTCATTTACCTGATGAAATACCAATAACAGGAATCGGTGGGCGTGCTTATTTACGTTTTTATTATGATGAGAAACCATTAGCTTTGCAATGGTATCGTTCAATACGACAACTCTTTCTTCGTCATTTCGATATTTAGGAGTCAAAAAAAAATTTCAAGGCTAAAAGCTAAAGTACCCTAAAGGCTACTAAAAAAGGGCATGGTTCAATTCAGGGTAACACTCAAATGCAGTGACATTGGAGTCCAAACCTTCAGGTTTGGGCTTTCCAAAGCTAAAGCTTTGGACTCCATGTTACCTTTTCTGAACCATGCCCAAGGCTGAGATTTGTTGAAAGGAGAAAGGAAGTGAATTATGAGTCACATTGATAAATTGGGCATAAATGTTTTTAATGGCTCTTATCCTGAACTGATACGAGTAAAACCGAAAACACTGGAAAGTGTTTCTAATTGGTTTGAAATACGCATTCTTTTTAATCCGATTACCTTAACTTGGTTGCGTTACATATTTTTGAATGTCATTAGGCAACAACGCACCGCAATAGAATCAATGGATGAATTAACGAGGAAAAATCTATTATCAGAAACGCGCAACCAGTTAATGCGACAAGGTTTTAAAACTAATTTAGTGGGGAATTTGTTTGTATTATTAGAACAGATTTGGCAGTCTCATTGGAAAGAAAACTTGTCAGCCAATGCTGCTTGGGCTGCATTTCTCATGTTGAAAGGTTGTGCTGTGGAAGTCAGGCGAACCGAGAAAGAACAGGCGATGTTGTTATGTGCTTGTACTGCGGCATTGATAGATATTCCAGTGCATTGGATTGTTTCAGATGAACGCAGTGCAATAACATTAGTGGAAAAGAACGCAATTTTCTTTCAGGCATTGGATATGGAATCACCATTGGCTGATAGAGAAAAACCGGCTATAAAAAAACAGGTGATGATTGTCACTGCGGAGCGTCTAGCACGAGATTACTTATGGGATAAGCAAACATTGGGGAGAAGCCAAGGACATTTAAGGTTATTGCTTCATAAATTGGGGGGAGATATTTCGTCTTTTTCTCAATTACAAAAGAAAGGACTTTGTTTTGCATTAATTGAGAATATTGATTTTTGGTTGATGGAAAAAGCGTTTGCAACCGTTGAAATGGATAATGGAGAGCAACAAATTACATTGCACGAGTTATTCAGCCGACATTTACGATGTGCGGGGAATTTGTTAAGTCCACAAAGTCTAAATAAAGCTTTATGGAATAGATACAAAGTAGTGCCAATTGCTTTATCTGATTATCAAAAAGGTAATAAGTACTTTGGTGTTTCTTTTTTTAAAAATTTGGACCAAAAATGGGAGGTTATTGCTAAAAAACTGGTAGAAATAAATCAAGCTAATGAAAAAGCTTGTTTAATCGTGACAACTTCTGAATCATTAGATAATTTACATCATATAGATGGAAAGCCCCCAATTGTTAAAGAAATACGAGGCAAGATAACAAATCAATTTCATACCAATAATCTTCTCGTACTTGCTGAACCTTTTCCGTGGCTTGGTTTAGAAGAATGGCTGAATGATACAAATTGTCGATTAATCATCGTTGATTTTTGTGATTCACTTCGTCTATTGCATCACCTTGAACGGATGTGTTCATCCGCAATTCCAATAGAAATGATTTTCTCTTTAGAAGATAACTGGTTACAAAAAATAGACATACCTTCTATTCATTACTGGTTAAGGCAATTATTGAGATGGCGAGAAACAGTAAATGGAAAAATGGGTAGTTGGCTATTAAAGTGGCTGTTATCTAAAGTAGAAACTAAGCGAAAACGGTTAAATAGTGAAATGAACCGTTGGTTATGGCAAAAGGAAAGAATGTTTTCTTTTTTCAAAAAATAGGAGGAAAATAAAGTGCAGTTCAATAAAATTAACTGGATTATGGGAATATTGCTGATAAGTACAGTGTGTTTAAACAGTAGTGTAAATGCTTTGGAAGAACTGGATTGTGTTATTGAACCTCAAAGCACTGTTGAAGTCAGTAGTGCAACCGTTGGTGTTCTTGCTTCTGTACGGGTAGATAAAGGTGATAAAGTCAAAAAAGGACAATTGTTGGCACGGTTACAAAGTGGTGTGGAAGAAGCCAATGTTCAACTTGCGAAAATGCGAGCGGATTCCCGATTGAATATCATGGTAATGCAAGCACGATATGAGCTAAACCAGCGTTCACAGGATCGCCTTGAAGAGTTAATCAAGACACACGCAACCTCTGAAAAGGAACTAGATGAAGCAAGAGCCAGAACCGTTGTTGCCAAGCACGAACTGGAAAAAGCGAAAGTTGAACAGCAATTGGCACAATTGGAATTAAAGCGAGCCAAAGAAGTATTAGAATTGCGCTCAATCCGAAGCCCTATTAATGGTGTCGTGGTAAAGAAATTCAAGTCAGCAGGAGAGTATGTTGATAATCAGCAACAACCCGTTTTGAAGTTGGCAAAAGTAGATTTGCTTAATGTAGAAGTTGTCGCGCCTGTGTCATTGTTTGGTAGCATTAAAAAAGGAATGAAAGCGAAAGTAATGCCTAAAGAGTCTATTGGTGGTATTTATACCGCTAAAGTATTTATTGTTGATCCTATTATTGATGCAGCCAGTGGTACTTTTGGTATTCGCCTTCATTTACCAAACAAGAAGTATAAAATTCCTGCAGGGGTGGGTTGTCAAGTGGAATTTATAAACAGTAGACTTGTCCCTTAATGATTTTTTTATAACTATTTGTAATATAACTGATGTTACGCAGATAGCTTCCAAACTGGAGTGCAAAATTGAGGACACCCCCCTAACCCCCCGTACACAGGGGGAAGTCCCAAAATAGAAAAAGCAAAGTGTCAAATGATGTTTGGTTCCACCCG
>JAUCGK010000474.1 GCA_030378085.1 Candidatus Parabeggiatoa sp. HSG14 | reverse complement strand
ATTTATAAAAAGTAAGTGTAGAGTAGATGAAATTTCGCACCTACATGCCTTAACTTAACCGTATTATAGACTCTCAGAAAAATGTTTGGAGTAAAGGTTTTGGAAACCTCTGATTTTGTGTGAATTTATTTATCTGAAAACGGCACGTTCCGTTCCATACTTTAAAGTAGCAAAAGCATCAGAATCAATAGTCCCGTATTTCCTAGATTTTGTATTTTGCTGATGATAAAGTCTATAGTTGTGATAATATCACTAAAACAATAGTGTTGGCTATTGAAATCTTAATTATTTTGATGTTCAAGTTTTTTACTACGCACAACGCTTCTTCAGGCACTGGTTCAGTTATAGCAAGATATGCTTTCATTGCATTGATAAACAAGGCTAATGGCTGATTTTTGAACCCATATTTTAACCTATTGATTTTTATATATTTTACATAAAACTGAACCAGTCTCAAGGATTCAGGATTTAATAAAACCTGACAGGTTTTAAAAACCTGTCAGGTTTGACAACTTCAAGTTTTGGAATTCTAAGTCTTGTAGAAACACTGTGCGTAACATCAGTTACTAAAGACAATAACACTCGACTATCAAGTTTTTATTGTGACAGTGAAATCCAAGAGTGAGACGCGAGCATCGCGTCTCTACATAAATATTTTAGTGAGTATTTGCGATGAAGATCACAATTTTTCAGTAAAATGACTATCAATTTTTGTTAAAGTGTGGTATCATAGTTAGTATAGGAAATCTAAAGCTTCCATACCAATCTCAGAATAAATTTTGTGGCTAAAAGCTCAAGTTGATTCAAACAGACAAAAGACTCTTATTTCTTTAGGGTACTTGAGTTTTTAGTCTTGAAACAAAATAACGAAACTTGTGACGTTCAATTTATTTCGATTGAACGGTTACAATGAATATGAGATTTATCTTGTTTAAACCAAACTAAAATTTGAATTTCTCTCTTTTTTTCTTTTTAATTTTCTCTAAATTTGGAGTTCTTACTTGTGTCAAATAGTCCATTGACTGGCTCACTTTATTTTTTTAAGGGATTTACCTTACTCACTAAGCCGAATATTCGCCAAAGAGTACTTATTCCCTTATTAATTAATGTTATTTTGTTGACTGCCTTAATCTATCTTGGTTGGCTACAATATGAAATACTGTTTGATTTGTTCACCAAACAATTACCAAATTGGTTATCTGAGTTAGATTTGCCAAAAAATTTGTTGCCTGATTTTAAAGAATTAATTGTGGCAGCCGAAGGTTTTTTGTGGATTTTTATTATAATTATTACCCTAATTCTCATATTTCTCATTTTTACGATTGTGGGTAATTTAATAAGCGGGCCATTTAATGCGTTACTGGCAGAAGCCGTAGAAATTCATTTAACTGGAAAATCCGTACACTCTCCCTCCCAACCCTGGTATGGGTTTTTAATCGGGATTTCATGGAAACCTATCGAAAAATTATTGTATTACTTTTCTTTGATTATTATGTTATTGATAGTATCAGTCATTCCTATCATTAATTACATAGCACCTCTGCTATGGCTTTTGTTTATTACGTGGCTTGTTAGCTTGGAATATACAGAAGTACCTATGGAAAATCACGGTTATAACATGCCAACAATACGCTACATTTTGACTAAAAAACGAATGGTTGTTTTAGGATTTGGCTTGACAACTTTACTCGTTATGTTCATTCCATTAGTTAATTTTTTAGTGATGCCAGTTGCAGTGGCAGGGGCAACTTGTATGTGGGTTTCTGAGTCAGCCCCCTCTATTATTTAAGTGCTTAATATAACTACTACTTGAATTATGACTTCATATCTAGTACTTTATATCCAGTACTTTATCGAAGGATTGTTGGAGTCCAAAGCTTTAGCTTTGGCAATACTTCCAAACCTAAAGGTTTGGACTCCATCCAACAAAATCAAATCCAAACCTAAAGGTTTGGACTCCATCCAACAAGATCAAATTAACAGGTATTAGTGTTTGTTTATATTTCATCATCTTATGACTTTTAATAAGGAGAAACAATGATTCACAAAATTAAAGCGTGGGTTTTAACCATCGTTTTTTTGGGTATGTTATGCATCAATCCTTTGGTGCTAGCGACTAACAAGACTCTCTGGCAAGGGAGCAATGGTGATTTAAGTATTCATTGGACAGAGACAAATATTACCGCAACTCAAGGTCATAAAATTTTGTTCTCAGCAGAAGCCTTAGCAAGAAAAGCTTTTGAAGTTCAATTTATCAGTAATTTGGGCAAAAGCCCTGCGTGCGAATATAGACGCACTTTTTCCCTGTTATCACTCGTTGGTAATGTTGCCAGTATGAAGGATTCTTTTGAGCAGCATTGCCAAGCACTCATTCATGGATTCCACCGATTTACGACGGTTGATTTCGCTAATCCTGAAAAGCGTGTTAAATTGACAGACTTTTTTTCTGAGTCTGTTATTCTTAACACCCTTTTGGCTGATCCTATTATTAAGAAAACGCTCAGAAATGCAAGAATTACGACACGTCCTTCTACATTAGAAGCCCTTTATCTTTTTCTGGATAAACAAACTATTGTTGCCCGGGATACTGAAGAGGGTGGTAAATGTCAATTTGTTTTACCTAAAAATTTTTTAACGCAGTTTGCATTTCACCATATTAATAAGAATCAAGCCGCTGTTCGGATAGCATTATCACCAGCAACACCGGCTTGTCGGTGGAGCCATAGTCAACTGGGCATTTATTTACCCATATCCCCAACCTTTCAAACCGCATTTATGCAAGCGCAAAGAGAACAAGTAGGATTTTTAATGAATAGGGTAGATAAAATTGTGGGCAAAGGGAATACCACTGTTCATTTTTCAACGGATGCTTATACGCCTCTTTCAGAGAGTGGTACTAGAATAACGACAGTTTTTAAAGCCAGTCTACGTTCAGCACCTTCCGTTCAAAAAAACAATTTACTAACCAAGCTAAAAAAAGGGGCTGTCCTCAAAACATTGGGACGTACTTCATTTCGGGAAAAGAGTCGTCGTTATAATAATGACTACTGGTATTTGGTGGAATTAGAGAATGGAAAAACGGGTTGGATTTTTGGCGCACTTACTAAACGGGTTGATAAAAAAACGGGTTATCCAATTGATTCAAGAATAACAACTGAAACCGAAGTTTATGTTAATTTGACACCTAATAGTCAGGCTGATATTGTCGAAACCCTTGGTAAAGGCGTTATTGTTAAAATATTGACACGTTCTAAACATCAAGACCAAGTCAATAATATTCTTGACTATTGGTATCAAGTAGAATTAGCGAAAGGAAAAACCGGATGGGTATTTGGCGGGAAAACCATGGCAACGGATAAAAAAATAACGATAGGTACTCGTGTTAATGTTCGTTTAAAGCCAACCCGAAATGCTTCTATCGTAAAAACGCTTAATAAAGGGGCTTGGCTTGATATTTTAGCTCGTTCAAAACATCAAGAGAAAATAGGTCAAGACCTTGACTATTGGTATCAAGTGCAATTGAACAACAGAAAAAAAACCGGCTGGATTTTTGGTGGTTTGCTGATGAGAAGCAGTATGAGAATGGTCATGGCTGAGCAAGTTAGGATGCGTTCTGAACCACGTCGTGGCACAAATATTGTGGAAACGCTTGGTGAAGGCGCAATTGTTTACGCGCATAAACGTTCAAAGTATCAAGAAAAAATCGGAGAAATTTTAGACTACTGGTATCAAGTAGAATCGGCAAACAATAACAAGGGTTGGATATTTGGTGGGCTGATTATGCCTGTTGGGGAAAAAGAAATCATATCTTCCGTTGAAAATACAGAAGAACCGCCTTGCCATATTCCTTGGATTCTCATAACGCCATCTATGAACCAATGTTCTCGGCTTTCTTATGAAGCAACAGATAAACGACTTAATGACGTTTATCAACAAATCATCACTCTTTTAAACAGTGAGCAATATCGTCAAAATATTCTTGAAATGGGAAGTCCCTTGTACCCGTATGGAGAACAAAAATATTTACTCATTGAAGCCCAAAAATCGTGGATTCAGGTTCGTGATAAACAGTGCAATTTTGAAACGTTTTTCAACCGAGGTGGTACGGGTTTTACCACTTATGAAAGTGGATGCCTTGAACAGCTAACAACGCAACGCATTGAAATTTTAGAAAATGCGTTGAAAGAATTGAGCGGAAATTACTGATTAAATCCAAAATAAATTTTGGACTCCGAAAAATCGCTTGTTTGGAGTTCAAAATTTATTTTGAAAAAATCTAACATTTACGCCTCAAGACTTATTTTCTATAATTTCAACCTGAATTTCATTATTCTTCCAATCCACTGATAAATTAACCTCTTTTATTTTGAGGTGTTGCAAAAGAAATTCGGCAAGTTTTGCCACAACTAATCGTTCGATTGTGCGTTGTAACGGACGAGCACCATATTCTGGATCAAAGCCTTTTTGAGCTAAGTGTTCCACTAGTTTTGTAGTAAACGTTAATTTTAAGCCACGTTCTTGAAAACCTTCACGTTCATTGAGGGCTGTTAATTCCTTGCGAGTAATGCTTGTGACTGTTGCTGTATCTAAGGATTCAAATATAACGACTTGATCAATACGGTTAAAAAATTCTGGACGAAAAAAATTACGTACTGCACTACTAATATCTGTATTGGTTTCGTGGTTGACAAAACTAATACGTTTACTTTGACGGGCACCAAGATTACTGGTCATAATTAAAATGACATTACGGAAATCTGTGATACGTCCGTTATTATCTACCAATATACCTTCGTCCATCACATTTAATAAAACATCGAAAAAAATGGGGTGGGCTTTTTCAATTTCATCTAATAACACAACGCTGAAGGGACGCTCACGAATTTCACGAACGAGTTTACCAGGCTTATTACCAAAGCCCAATAAACGATCCATTTGTACCGGATGCTGAAATTCGCTCATATCCAAACGAATTAGCGGATTTAGTGTTTGTCCTTGTCCAAAAAAATAATCGGCCAATGCACGGACACAAGCAGTTTTACCCACACCCGTTGGCCCTGCAAATAATAAGGTCGCAATTGGCTTTTTAGGATCATTTAATCCCGCCTTAAAAACCATCACTATTTTACAAACGTGTTCAATAGCTTGGAATTGCCCAATGATGCGCTTAGCAAAATAATCGCGTAAAGCAGTTGTATCTAAAAGAATATCATCTTGTAATAAAAAACTCGGTAAACCAGTTTTTTGAACGAATTGTGTCAACACCTTTTCATTATCAATCAATTTTTGATTTTGGACATGTACTTCATTGACACAATGGGTCAAAAACTTAATAATTTTTCCTGGAAAAGCTTCATAGTGTAAATAGCGATCTAATAAGCGATAGGCAAAGTTTAATGCTGTTTCCTCTATAGTAATCTGCAATTGTTTTTGTATATAGTCAATAAACAAACGCATGATTTTAAAGATTTGTTTCCTAGACAGTTTAGGAATGGACAGGACATGAAAATGTGCAGCAAACCCAGGTAAACGCTGACGTACACGTTCCCACTCTTGTTGGGTTAACTCACCAACAATTTGTAAACGTCCTTGACGAAGATTAGGCAATATAAATGCCGCGATAGAATCTTCAGGCCCATCACCACCCACTGCTAACAAATGCACGAAGTCATTTATCCATAAAATATCCCCTGTTTGATGTAACTCATCCATAAGTTCTTCACAAGTTTCTTGCCATTCTCCCAAATAACGTGCTCCAGCAATCATACGCTGTGGAGTAGTACACCAAAAGTAACTAGAATCTTGAGTATATTCTTTAGTCAGTGCAAGAAATTTACGAGCTGCCTCTAATAAGATCATCGTTTTGCCAATACCTTGTTCACCAACAAGGACAACACTGGCTTGTTCTCTTATCAATTTATCAACTAATGTCATTACTAACTCGCTTCGTTCCCACGCAACTTCAGGAGCAATTCCACGTGCTTTTCCTTTGCGAGGAAATTTATCAGCTACTTGTTGGAGTGTTTTAGGGTCGAAGTTATTTTGCTCTCGTTCTACACGACGAATTTCGCGTTCTTTGATACGGACAGTCACTTCTTCTAACCAAGGATCACCTAACATGAGATAGCGGTGCAAGGTTTCAGGGGTCATGTTGTTAAAATAATCACGGGCAAAATATTCAATGAGTGCGCGTAATTGTTCTTGTTTGTAAAAATAGAACTGTTGGTCCAATAACGGCAAATAGCATTCGGAATAACCCTCTTTGTTAGTACCATAAACAGCAGCAACAGGAATTGTTAACATATATCCTGCGGGAAAAACCCCAGATTCTTCTTTATAAGCAGGGCGAATATTTACGTTTACCTTTTTGAATTTAGCATCAGGCAAAGGATCAGGGAGATAAACTTCTTGGGCATACTGACGTTGTAAATGTTCAGCAAAATGGGCTTGTAATTTATGTAGTTGGACACTAACCAACTCATATTCTGTGCCGACTAAACGGGCGCAGACGCTATCTTTAGTTAGTTTCCAACAAAGTAAGGGATAACGGTAGATTTCCATGAATATAATGAAAAAAGCACTGAGGTTGTTGAATGGGATTAATTTCTCAATGTTAGGCACACGGCTTTTTGAAAATCGAAATGACAGGCTTGATGTCAAGTAGAGAAAGGGTGTGACCTCCATTTAAGGTATGTCGAGTTTTTAAAAATGATGGAGAGTGTAGGGTGCGTTCCAGGCATCCTTTTTTTTCTAAGGTGTTTTTTTGCCCGTTCTCGAAAGACGGTGTATGGGATACACCCTACTTTCAATTTTGCCCACTGCACCCAAGTTTAATGCTTCCGTCAAAAATGCTTTTGCACTATCGTTTGAAGCTATTTCAATTTCAAGCGTTTCTCTTTCCAACAATTTACCAACCGCTGCTATTGCAGCAGAAAGAGAATAATTGGCTTGAGTGCGAAGCAGTTTGTTCAATCCAACCTTATTAAATCAGGGTTCCCAATCATAGAGAATGACTTTTTCCATTTTTCACACCTCAATAAACGTTGATTTTAGGTTATTTGACGAAAAGAGGTTATAGCGTTTCCCGATTGGATAAAGTACAACCTCCCCTAAAATCCTTAATTAAGGAGGGGAGTTGTACCTGACGCAATCGAGAAACGCTATACCAGTTTAAATCGGTTTAATATAAATATCTCATTTGGGTAGTTCTGTATTTCTTATTAACTGATGTTACGCACTGTACTTCAAAAGTGAATACCAGAGTAGTGCAAAATGAAATTTTGCTGATTGTAACAGATTTTGGGGATACCCCCCTAACCCCCCGTACACGGGTGGAACCAAACA
>JAUCGK010000257.1 GCA_030378085.1 Candidatus Parabeggiatoa sp. HSG14 | reverse complement strand
ATTTGAATTCTATAATTTTTTTTTAAAGTTTCGGGAATTGCCGAAATAACTTCACTAATTTTTTATTTAAAGAGGATTTTTAGAATGGGTGTATTAGTAGGACGTTCTGCGCCTGATTTTACAACATCAGCCGTGTTGGGTACTGGAGAAATTGTTGATAACTATTGTTTTTCGGACGCGGTGAAAGGCAAATATGCTGTCGTGTTTTTCTATCCGTTAGATTTTACGTTTGTGTGTCCAACTGAGCTGATTGCTTTTGACAAACGTTTGGATGCTTTTAAAGAACGCAATGTAGAAGTCATAGGCGTTTCAGTCGATTCACAGTTTGCACATAACGCATGGCGTAATACACCAGTTGATAAAGGGGGCATTGGAGCAGTACGTTATACGTTGGTTGCTGATTTGACACATGCAGTTGCTAAAGCTTATGACGTAGAAACACCAGATGGTGCTGTGGCTTATCGTGGCTCATTCTTGATTGACAAAGAAGGCATCGTTCGTCATCAAGTGGTTAATGATTTACCCTTAGGGCGGAATATTGATGAGATGCTTCGCACGATTGATGCTTTACAATTCAACGAAAAACATGGTGAAGTTTGTCCAGCTGGTTGGGAGAAAGGTGCAGCTGGTATGAAAGATTCGCCAGATGGTGTTGCTTCCTATTTAGCAAAACATGCTAAAGAACTCTAAAAATTTTTCTTGTTGTAAAAAAATCTGTGATACGTAGAGACGCACAGCCGTGCGTCTCTTCAAGATAAATATTGGATTTACCACAGGAAAATTTACAGCAAGAAATTATTTATCTAAAACGTCTATAATTTACTGTAACAAATTTTTGTTTCCCCCATTGTCCCCACAATGCCATCCAATGAGTCTTTATACCTCTTAATTATTTTTAGTAAGGGAATGAAAGAGGATTTATTGTTCAAATAATTAAATCTTATCCTTTGTTTCTAATATAAATTCTTAGTACAATGGTATTTTGTGGGGGATTTTTTTGATGTCTTACTAAAACAAATCTCCCTCCTAAAACCTCCTCTTTAAACTAAAGTGGGAAATTATTAAGAGCGTATGAAAATATACTCACAAATCTCCCTATTTCCTATTTCCAAGAAAAATTTAAAAGGTTAATTTCACGTGTTCAATTTCATAAAAATCAGAATTGCCATTTTTGGTATAGCCATTATTATTTTTGGAGTAATCTTCACAAGTTGGGGATTTGATCATATTGGTGGTTTATTAAACCACCCAGCGCGTGCTGGTTTACTATTGATATTGTTTATTCAATTTATTATTTTTGGTTTTTTTATACCATTGGGTTGGACAACCACTAGACAACATATACCACCTGTTGATAACAATACGTTGATTGCATTTATAGGGGCTATGGGTGTGTTATTATTTTTAATGATTTCTCCTTTTTCTGATCGGCAAGCATGGGTACCTTTACCAGGCGGTGATATACTACGTTACTTTGGACTTTCCTTATTCATTCTGGGTGCCTTTTTTAGTACATGGGCATCTATTCACTTATGTCAACAACTTTCGCTTCAAGTAAAAAATCAGCAAAGTTACAAATTAGTGACTGATGGGCCCTTTAAATATGTTCGTCATCCACGTGATTTTGGCACTATTTTGATATTTATTGGAATTCCATTGATTTTTTTATCAGGATTAGGATTGTTTATCGCAGTTCTTTCTGTCGCAGGATTATTTGAACGTATCAGCAGAGAAGAACAAATGTTACAACAACAATTTAAAGGGGAATGGTTGGTATATAGCAAAAAAACAAGATGTCTTATTCCTTGGATTTCAATACTTTGGCACAATAAAGCGCATATTTAGTGTTTTAATTAAATTAACATGCTCACTACACAGATTATTATTGGCTCCTTACTTGCTGCTTTGATAAGTTACCTTGGTTGGCGTTTTAGGGCATTGGCTATCAGCGGTGCTTTAGTCGCGACAATTATTGGGGGAGTTATCTTTGGACTAGGTGGATTATCATGGGCGATGCTTTTAGTCACCTTTTTTATCTCTTCAAGTGGACTTTCTCATATTTTTTCTCTGCGTAAAACCAAGTTAAGCGAAAAATTTACTAAAGGTTCTCAACGTGATTGGGCTCAAGTACTTGCTAATGGGAGTCTTGGTGTATTGCTGGTTATTACTCATGTCTTTTTTTATCCTGATCAACTGTGGCTTTGGATAGCTTACGCAGGCGCAATGGCAACCATCAATGCTGATACTTGGGCTACTGAATTAGGCGTACTAAGCACCCAACAACCACGTTTTATCATTACAGGACAAAAAGTTGAATGTGGTACATCAGGTGGTATCACTTTCTTGGGTACTTTTGCATCTCTTGGAGGAGCAGTATTTATTGCATTAGTCACCGCTTTTTTTACGCCACAGTTGGATTTTAGTCTTACTATAATAGTTATTTCATTAGCAGGATTAACAGGTTCATTACTAGATTCTTTGTTAGGGGCAACAGTGCAGGGTATTTATGAATGTCTTCATTGCGCTGTTGAAACTGAACGCCATCCGCGACATACTTGTGGTAAAAAAACACTGCTCTCGCATGGTTGGTTTTGGTTTAATAATGATGTTGTCAATTTTGTCAGTTCAATCGGTGGTGCAGCAATAGCAGTGCTTTTTTGGTACTGCTTTGATTATAGTTTTTGGCTATCCACTCAGGAATAAGGATTAAATAAAATCTGAATCTTAAACCTGACAGGTTTTTAAAACCTGTCAGGTTTGAGCCTCAAAGTTTGAAGTTATTAAATCCTCATTCCTTAAAGAATTGACTAACAAATAATTTCCTACTGTAAATTTTTCTGTGATGGATAAACCAGCCAGGTTTTTAAAACCTAGCAAGTCTTTCAATGCGAAGGGGGTATATTATTTTTAAAGGAAGCTTTCACGAGATTATTTATGGATACATTATTTTTTTAGTTTTTAAGAAGTATATTTTCTGGAGAAACTACAAACTTAGTTGTTACCTTACTCATTAAATCAAAACTGCGTAAAAAAGCAGTCGCTAATCGGGGAGTGCGTAAAATTTTACGGTAATCGCCTGTTTGAAACTGTAACTTTTCGTGAGCCACGACAAAACCAAGTCGTGCTAAACCTAAACCTTCTCTTAGCCAACTTTGCCAATCTTCAATATCAGCACGTAAATCCCAGTCAAGATTTTGCCCTCTATATAATTCAGCATCTTTAACTTTACCATGCAGAATAACTAATAATCCAATAGGATGATTAGCATTCAGAAATCCATAACCAACTTTAGCATTGAATCTTTGCCCATTAAGATTCTGGGCTATTTCTTTATCAGCATTCCAAAAAGTCGCAAATTCTTTCATCCAAGTTTCACTAAATAAGTTAGACATTGTTATCATTCCCAATTTTAAATGAATCATTTTTGTAAACTCCCAGTTCGTTGTTTTGCGAGTTTTGAAAGTTTTGTAAGTAAAGATTCTATAGATGTTCAAAAAAATAACGTCCAAAAACCTGACAGGTTTCCAAAACCTGTCAGGTTTAGTGTGTGAAATTATTTATCTGAAAAACTATATAATCATTAAATTATAGATATGCAAAAATAATACCATGATAAATAATTATTATTTATCATACACTTATAATAATATTAATTTAAAAATAAAAATCGTAACTCCCTCAATTAAAAAAAACAGGGACTTGCGCTACCACCGGAATAATTAATACCTAAATTCACATTGTCGATAAGGTGACAAGTTGTCATTTCTCATTCTCTGGTAGTGGCGAAGTCCAAAACTTATTGCAGAATCCAAAACTTATTGTGGAGTCCAAAATTTATTTTGGATGACTTACCCCATGCACTTTTAATCACACCCTCAATGTTATTTTCTTGAATAAATAACTTTTTTGTGAAAAAATTATAAAATTTCCTTCAAAAAGCTGGATTACAAACATGGACTGGACACCTCATCTCACAGTTGCTGCTATCATTGAACATGAACAACGCTATTTATTAGTTGAAGAAAAATCAGATGGATTAATCGTTTTCAACCAACCCGCTGGACATTGGGACGAAGGTGAAACGCTTATTGAAGCAGCTATCCGTGAAACCTTAGAAGAAGCCGCTTGGCATTTTGAACCACAAGCCATGGTTGGGATTTATCAATACACCAGTCCTGTAAATCAGATAACTTATCTGCGAATCTGTTTCAGTGGTAAGCATTACAGCTATGAGCCAGATCGCACTTTGGATACTGATATTTTAAGAACAGTCTGGTTAACACGAGATGAAGTCGCAAACTTGAATAATTTACGTAGCCCAATGGTGTTGCGCTGCATAGATGACTACCTGGCAGGAATTCGTTATCCACTGTCTTTAATTACCGAAATATAAACTCTTGCAAAACTCATAAAATGTGGTTTCGTTGGCAAAATAAATTTTGGACTCCAATAATGTCTGATTCTAATTCCCAAAACTTAAGCAAAATAAATTTTGGACTCCAATGATGTCTGATTCTAAAAAAATAGTTATTGGTATGTCTGGCGGCGTAGATTCCTCTGTTGCCGCTTTACTCCTTAAAAAACAAGGCTATGATGTGCAGGGCTTGTTCATGAAAAATTGGGAGGAAGATGATACTGAAGAGTATTGTAGTGCTGCTGAAGATTTGCGTGATGCGGAGGCGGTATGTGATGCTTTGGATATTCCGTTACACACAGTCAATTTTGCAACGGAATATTGGGAGAATGTATTTACCCATTGTCTACAAGAATATCAGGCAGGGCGCACACCTAATCCTGATGTTTTATGTAATCGTGAAATCAAATTCAAAGTTTTTTTGGAACATGCATTACATTTAGGAGGAAAAGCAATTGCGACGGGGCATTATGTTCGTTTAAGCAAAACCAACGAACAATATCATCTTTTAAAAGGTTTGGATCCTAATAAGGATCAAAGTTATTTTTTATATTTGTTAGGACAAAAACAATTGGCACAAAGTCATTTTCCTTTGGGAGAGCTACAAAAAAAGACGGTGCGAGATTTAGCCGTGCAAGCCAATTTACCAACACAAGCCAAAAAGGACAGTACAGGGATTTGTTTTATTGGAGAGCGTCCATTTAAAGTTTTCTTATCACGTTTTCTCCCAGCACAACCTGGAGCTATTGAAACACCAGAAGGAAATTGCTTAGGACAACATGAAGGATTGATGTATTACACGTTGGGGCAACGGCAAGGTTTAAAAATAGGCGGGAAAAAAGAAGGGACAGGGGAACCTTGGTATGTGGTGGCTAAAGATATTCCAAATAACCGTTTGATTGTAGGACAAGGACATAATCATCCTTTATTGTTTAGTCATAACGTGTCTGCACAGCAAATACATTGGATTTTAGGCGTTGCACCACAAATTCCTTTTTCGTGCCGTGCCAAAACTCGCTACCGTCAATCAGATCAACCTTGTATCATTGCAGCACTTGATAAAAATACATGCCAAGTTCATTTTTCACAACCACAACGCGCTGTTACCCCGGGACAATCCATTGTCTTTTATCAAGGAGATGAATGTTTAGGTGGAGCAATTATACAAGAGACTTTTTGATATTCTCCAAATATTGTTGTGCAAATCTAACAATTTTCTTTCGTGAAAAAATGAACTGAAGACGCTTTCCCCCTTTTTGTCGCCACAATACCGTTGAACGCACACCTGCTAATAATAGCGCACGGATTTTATCCGCATTGAATTGATTTTCGAGAAAACGTCGTTCACCATTTACTTTAATCCGATAATCGAAAGAACTTAACGTTTCTGTATAAACTTCAGCTAAATGTGTGATTATTTCGGGTGCTGTTACTGCATATCTTTCTGTGTGTGCTTGAGCAACAACGATACCAGTTTGAATATTTGACATCATGTTTGCCTGTTTCGCCAATTTCCGTTCCAAAAAAATTAAATTAAGCACATAATGCATCACTTCCATATTTCGCTTAGTGCCGGCTCCTAATTGCTCACACAACACCTGTAAACCTTTTTTGACACCATCAAGTTCGCCGTAGACTTCCTCAACGGAGCTTGCATCAATTTTTAATACACTTTGAATACTGGCTTCAAAAGGTGCTTGATCCAATAAACCTTGTCTGGCAATTTGCCGCACCAATTCAGCGGACTGAAATACCCCAGCTAATGCAAGAGTGCTATTTTGTATGCTCATTTATTTTCAATTTTTGGGTTTGACCATTTGATTAATTTTATAGAAAAAATTCAGGTTAAATCGCTATAAAACTTTATTGGTATTTTAAGGAAAGGAAATATATGCGTCTATTTTAAAGACGCACATAAACTAATAACGGGAGGGAAAAATGACAAAAATGGTGGAGGCGGCGGGAATCGAACCCGCGTCCGCAAGTCCTCCGCCCTTGGTTCTACATGCTTAGTCCTATCTTTAAGTTTAGTTGTCTGTCATCCGATAGGCAGGACAGCAACACAACGATTCTGGTTAAAGTTTAGTAGAAGCAATCCCAGACATACTGTCTCTACGATCTCGTGAGGGATGACCTCTGATAAAGTTTGCCTTTTACAACAAACACTGAGCGCACAAGCACGAACACAGTCAGAGGCTAGCTTTAAGCAGCTAGGGCGTAGACGTCGTCGTTGGCGACTATCTGATTTTGCAGCAGGATTTACGAGGTAATCTGCGCCTCGGCATGCCCCTTAGGTTTTGTAACCCACGTCGAAACCTTGTCACCCCCATTTAAGACGGTGTATCCCCAGAACTTAACAAAATATTTGGAAAAAATTAATTTAGGGATTTTAATAGATTTGCCGTATTTTTTTAAAGACACATTATATCTTAACTCAAATATAAATATCAACACAATCCAAACATCTACGTGACAACATAATAACTATTGATAATTATTTTTCAAGTACCAAAATAAAAATAATCATAGTAAATATCCGCTTATTTATAATTAACTATTTGATTTTATTTAATTTTAAAAGATTAAATTTTTTATCACAATAAATGCAATTTTTTGAAAAATTTGAATTTACTACAATGTTTAATATTAAAAAGTTTATTACTGTAAATTTAAGAAAAAATCAAAATTTTAAGTTTTTGTCATTTCATCAATAAATCTTAGACTCCTTCACCAGAAAATAAAGTTCTGAACAAAATTAAAATTATATTCATAAAAAAGCATATTTCAAACGTTCAAGTCGACACCCTTCATATTTCCAGTGGACCATTTCAATTATAGTAACTGATGTTACGCAGATAGATTCCAAACAGGAGTGCAAAATTTATTTTGCCAACTAGAGTGCAACCTTTGCAAAATAAATTTTGCACTCCAATATTCACTTTTGGAAGTGCAGTGCGTAACATCA
>JAUCGK010000473.1 GCA_030378085.1 Candidatus Parabeggiatoa sp. HSG14 | reverse complement strand
TTGGTTCCACCCGTGTACGGGGGGTTAGGGGGGTATCCCCAAAATCTGTTACAATCAGCAAAATTTCATTTTGCACTACTCTGGTATTCACTTTTGAAGTACAGTGCGTAACATCAGTTAATTAAATAATTAAACTCAAATAAAATAAATATTTGTTTCTGGAATTTCGTTGCGTGGATTTTCCTAAACTTTTAAAATATTTCTTGGCATCCTTCCTATTCCTATATAAGATAAGGAGCTTATTATAGTTTTTTTGTATGGTTTTTATCCTAAGACAACTGGACAATTAAGCACTTGGAACGATTTATGCCAGCTATTTCAGATAAGTAATCTTAATAAACCCTGCCAAATTTTTGCCTCAATCTTTAATTTTGAGCATTTATAAATAATTATACTCAACGCGGTGATGTACTTAGGAATGAAAATTTAATAACTTCTAACTTTGAGGCTCAAACCTGACAGGTTTTTAAAACCTGTCAGGTTTAATTCCTTAAATTTATTTATAGTGACTTCGTTTATGCTATATTTAAGACTTTGTAACAAAAATATTACACTTTCAATTACCCAAAAAAGGAGATTACTTCATGCATTTACAATTAGGGCAAATTAAACACTTTTTCAATCAGAAAAATTTTTTGCGAAAACTGGTTTTTCTACTCATTGTTCCACTGATTTTTCTCAGCTTGGTACAGTGTACAATGGAAAATACTGAGCCTAAAGAATCGGTTAACAATGAGCCTATTCCTTTTTATACACCACCTGCTCTCATTCCAGTTGTTGCACATAATCCTCAGCCCATATTCCAACCACTCCCCATTGAGGTTGTTAAGCAAATGAATTCAGCTTCTAAAATGACTGAACCGGAACCCATATTACTTGAGAAAGCAACTATTGTTGTTGATATTTCAGAACAAATGCTTTATTTGTATGAAGGCGATAAAGCAGAAACTGATAAGATGGTGAAATCCTATCCAGTTTCAACTTCCAAATATGGTATTGGCAACCAATCAGGAAGCGGTAAAACGCCTCTAGGAAAACATTATATCAAAAACAAATTTGGTGATGGTGCGCCTAAAGGCACGATTTTTAAAGCGCGTCAAAATATGGGAAAAATTGCCGAGATGAATGCAAAGGATGTTGGTGATTTGGTGACTACACGTATTATGTGGTTAAAGGGCTTAGAACGTGGTAAAAATTCAGGGCGTGGGATAGATTCTTACAAACGTTATATTTATATTCATGGCACAGCAGAAGAGAATAAAATTGGTCAACCTGCTTCACATGGTTGTATCAGAATGTACAATAGTGATGTCATTGATTTATTTGATCGCCTAAAAGAAGGTACTCGTGTTGATATTAGAAGATAAAAGAATGAGCCTAAAGTCGTCATTTTTTGAATACCTTAATTTGTAACCCCATCTTTAGCTCTTCAGATATAGCGTTTCCCGATTGGATAAAGTACAACCTCCCCTAAATCCCCTTCTTAATTAAGGAGGAGACTTGTACCTGACGCAATCGGGAAACGCTATAAATAATTTCACACGCCAAACCTGATAACCTAAGTTGATGAATATAACTAATTGTATTTGTTATATAATACACTGATAATTGTGACAATTGTTCCCCCATTTTATTTGGGAACACAATGCATCAGAAGCTTTGCTTCGAGTTTTGCCAAGCAAAGCTTGGCAGACAGTGCGTTCCCAAATAAAATTTGGGAACGATATTGAATTAACTCTATTTTTACATCGAACTCAGGTTGATAGATTTCTAAAAGTTATTTTTCTGAAAGTCTAGAGTATCCATTTTAAAAATCCGATTTTTTACCCTCTGTTTTTATCATCGTTCTCAAGTTTTACTTGGGAACGCACTGCCTTTGAAGCTTTGCTTCAAGAATGCTTATAGCGTTTCCCGATTGCGTCTGGTACAAGTCCCCTCCTTAATTTAAGGAAGGGATTTAGAAGGAGGTTGTACTTTATCCAATCGGGAAACGCTATATCATTCGCTGTACGCAATGAAGCTTTGTATTTTTTATTAGGAGTCCAAAATGAAACGAAAGCTGATCTACTTTTTTGCATCATTATTCACTTTATTATTGATAATATTGGGTATCATTTTTTGGATCGTTGTCACTGAAAGCGGTTTACAATTCGTTGTCGAACAAACACAACGCTTTGCTCCTGGTGAACTTGAGCTTGAATCTTTAGAAGGGCGATTAATAGATGAAGTGAGTTTTACCAAATTATCTTATCAGTATCAAGATACAGTAGTACAAATTGATTCCTTTCTATTTAATTGGGATATTCAGGCATTAGTTGATAAAAAAGTGCATATTGAGCAATTGCATGTCAGTGGCATTAACATGAGTTTGCCCAAAGGTGAAGATAAGAAAGAGAAAGAATCCACGCCATTAGAAATTCCTGAGATAGATTTACCAATAACAATAGCAATTGATGATGTACAAATAAATCAAGTCTCCATTAAAATGGCTGAAGCAGAACCTTTCATTATTGATAGTATCGAATTACGTTCAACCACATCAGATACCTTGTCCTTACAAACTTTTCAAGTCAAATCTCCCCAATTGAATGCCAAACTCGTTGGCGATGTTGATTTAAAAAAACCACATACCGTACAACTTGATCTTGATTGGACTGCACAATTACCTGATTTTACCGTTGTTGGGCAAGGTGAGTTAAGTGGTAATCTACAACAATTGGTTTTGAATCATACGATTAGTAAGCCGTTGGAAGTTGAATTAAAAGGGACGTTTAAAGATGTGCTAGGCGCGTTGAGTATGGATACTGTGTTGACATGGCAAGAAATTTATTGGCCTTTAAACGTTCAAAATCCCTCCTTTAATAAAATGGAGAATATTTCCGAAAATGTGAACTCCCCTTTGAAAAAGCAGGATAAAAGAGATTTCCTTGTTCATAGCCAACAAGGTAAGATGACTTTAACTGGCACATTAGATAACTATCTCTTTGATTTAAAAACAAAGGTGACAGGAAAACAAATTCCAACAGGAGAGTGGACGATTGTTGCTGAAGGCAATCAACAAGCAGTCACCATAAAAAAGCTTCATGCTAAAATTTTAAAAGGAACGATAAACGCAATAGGCGATGTGAGTTGGCAACCGCAACTAATTGCACAATTACATCTGAATGTGGATGAAATCACTGTAAAAGATTTTTGGCAAGATTGGCCTGATAAATTAAGGCTTAATAGCGAATTAATTGCGGATTTAAAGGGAGATAATTTTAAAATAACCACCTTAGCGAATTTACCTAAAACCGCTACCCAACTCTCTATCACGGGAGACGGTGTGTTGGCGGGAGAAAATACACGCTTTAATACAAAATTGACTTGGCAAGAAGCACAATGGCCTTTAATTTCTCCTCCCCTAAAAAGGAATAAGAAAGATATTCTAGTGGTTAGCCCAAAAGGTGAAGTCAATGTAACAGGTACAATAAACGACTATCATGTTGATTTAAAAACGCAATTTGTTGGGGCGCAAATTCCAAAGGGATTTTTGACGTTAAAGGGACAAGGCAATTTACAACAGTTCACTATAAAATCACTAAATACCAAATTGTTAAAAGGAGCTATCAATGCGACAGGGCAAGTTAATTGGAAATCTCAATTAGCCGCACAACTGAACCTTGACGTTGATAAAATCAGCATCAAAAAATTTTGGAAAGATTGGCCTGATAAATTAAGAATCAATAGCCAACTCAAAGCTAATTTAGAGGGTAATGATTTTCAAATCAACACACTGAAGGTAAGTTTACCCAAAACAGCGATCCAACTTTTCCTTCAAGGTAAAGGTAAACTGGCGGGTGAAAATACACGTTTTGACAGCCAATTAACTTGGAAAAAGCTACAATGGCCTTTAATCGGCAATAAATCCCTTGTTTTTAGCAAAACAGGTAAAATAAATTTAGCGGGTACTTTACAAAAATATTCTCTTAACTTAGAAACACATTTAGCAGGAGAAACCATTCCTCCCGCAAAATGGAATATCGTAGGGCAAGGCAATACGCAACAATTTACAGTAAAATCGTTTCACAGCAAAATTCTAAAGGGAACCGTTAAAGCAACCGGCAAAGTCAGTTGGCAACCTAAATTAGCGGCAAACCTCAATCTCAATATTAATAAAATCACCGTTAAAGACTTTTGGAAAGATTGGCCTAATCATTTAAGAGTCAACAGCAATTTAGCGGCCAAATTGGATGGACAAGATTTTAAGATTGAACAACTCAATATTAAATTACCTAAAACGGCTACTCAACTATCACTTAAAGGAAAAGGTTCGTTGGCAGGTAAAGAACCTCGTTTTGATGCAACGTTGGCATGGCAAAGTTTACAATGGCCCTTAGTAGACAAGATACCTTTAGTCAATACCAAAAAAGGTACGCTTCACGCTAAAGGAACTCCTCAAGCTTATCAATTGCGGCTAAATACCGATATTGAAGGAAAAGATATACCCAAAGGCCGTTGGAAAGCCGTTGGACAAGGTGATAGTCGTCATCTAAAACTAAAAAGTGTGCAAAGTAAAATCTTACAAGGCACACTTAATTTAACGGGACAAGTTGCTTGGCAACCTGAAGTTAATTGGCAACTGAAACTAAAAGGCAAACGTCTCAATCCAGGGAAACAATGGACAGAATGGCCGGGTAAAATCGCACTTGATATCCAGAGCGAAGGCAAACTCAAAAATGGCAAGTTGGACACACAAGTCCAAATAAAAAAGGTAAAAGGTAAATTGCGTGGTTATCCACTGCTTCTTCAAACAAAGAAAATTGCCATCAAAGATAACGCTTACACAATCAATCGCTTAAAGTTTCAGTCAGGCAAAACGCTGTTGACTGTGAATGGGCAATTGGGAAAAAACTCAAAATTAGATTGGAATCTCAAAGCTCCCAATCTTGCTGCTTTATTACCAGACGCAAAAGGGAGTTTTACAGGTAATGGTCAGATCACAGGCCCTCTTCATTTGCCACACATTACTGCTAAGTTAAATGGAAAATCGCTCAAATTTCAAGACAACAGTTTAAAAACCTTGCAAGCAGATGCCAATATTAATCTATTGACTGGAAAGAATTTACGTTTAAATATCACTGCTAAAAACTTTAAGCAAGGTACGACTCAAATTGAACGTTTCAGCTTGCAAGGTAAAGGTAGCATTAAAAAACACACGTTGGTTGCCAGTATGCGTATGCCGAAAGATCGCTTTTCACTACAACTCAAGGGAGGCTTTAAACAACCGCGTTGGCAAGGAAAGTTACAGCAATTGACAGCGTCAAGCGCAAAGGCAGGTTATTGGCAGTTACAATCACCGACTACCTTGAAATTATCTACAACAGAAGCACAGCTTGCCCGTAGTTGTTTACAAAACGCAAAAACTGTCCAATTTTGTACTCAACTGAATTGGCAAAAAAATGCCAACAGCACGGTAAATGCTACTTTGACAAATTTACCTTTGAATATCATTCATGCTTTTTTACCTGAAGATACCGAGTTAACAGGTATTGTTAATGGAGTTGTCAATGCTTCTTTGCGTCCAAATGGTATTTTAAAATCAGATGCGATGATAAAAATTTCTCCGGGTACTTTTAAAGCGTTGGTAGATGAAGAAAAAGTTAAAACATTTCATCATAAAGGGGGCATTCTTAACCTAAAAATCACACAGCGAAAGGGCTTAGCTGCTGATCTCAAACTGAGTTTACTAAAACAGAGTCAGCTAAAAGGAACTTTTAACTTACCGCGTTTTAAGCATTTACCACCAGTTGGAAAACAACCTTTACAAGGTCGGTTTGAGGCAAATATTGGTGATTTAAGTATTTTACCTGCCTTTGTTCCTCAAGCAGAAAATACAAAAGGCAAAGTAAATTTAGACGTAAAACTCAATGGAACGCTTGCGAAGCCAAAAATACAAGGACTCATTCGTGTGGCTAATGCGGCGACTGATTTACCAGATTTAGGATTAGAACTCAAAAAATTAAATGTGGAAATCAAGAACAAAGGACAAGATACATTACAACTGGATGCTAGTGTCAATTCGGGGGAGGGCAAATTAACAGTCGATGGAAAGATAAAATTATTCTCTTTTACCGACTGGAAAACGGATTTGAAAATTAGGGGAAAAAATTTTGAAGCCACTAATATGCCAGATGCTTGGGCATTAGTTTCGCCAAAAATTGATGTGGCAATGAAACCTGGCTATATTAATGTCACGGGTGATATTACTATTCCAGAAGCAGCAATTACCCCCACTTTTGCAGGAAGCGGTGCGGTTTCGGTTTCTGATGATGTTGTTATTGTCAATCCTAAAAATCCTATAGAAAAAAAGCAAGAAGCTTCAGGTTGGGATATTTCTAATAATGTCAAAATCATATTGGGTGAAAATGTAACTTTTGAAGCTGCCGGATTCAAAAGTCGTTTTGGCGGTTCACTACTTGCCAGCAACAACCAATCACGTAGAAGAAAAAGCAATACTGGAAAACCAAAAAATTCACAACTTGCTAAACAGGAAAAAATTACTATTGGCAATGGTGAATTGTATATTCTTAATGGTTCCTATAGAGCTTATGGGCAGAACCTAAAAATTGATAAGGGACGTGTGACTTTTACAGGTGGGCCTATAGAAAATCCAGGCTTAGATATCCGAGCCTACCGTCGCATCAAACGCCAAGGCAATGATGACGTTATTGCAGGTGTGCATATTCACGGCACAGCACAATCACCAAAAATCACCTTATTTTCTGAGCCAACCTTAGATCAAAGCAACACTTTATCCTACATCATTCTTGGTAAACCCGTCGCGCAAGCCACTGAAGGAGAAGGTAAGTCCTTACTCAGTGCAGCGATAGCCATGCACCTACAAGAAGGTGACTCATTAACACAAAAAATTGGGCAACGATTTGGACTTGATGAAGCCAAAATATCTTCTGAAGACGGTGTGGGAGAAGCCGCATTAGTATTGGGTAAATATTTGGCCCCTGGCTTATATATCAGTTATGGGATAGGACTATTTGATGGTAGCAAAGTCTTGCGTATGCGTTACGAATTAACCAAACACTTAACCTTAGAAACAGAAACTGGCACACAAAGTGGCGTTGATTTACTTTATTCAATAGAACGTTAAACTTACAAAGTGCAGCGAGCGAAGAACTCCAGATTATCACTCATATATAGACTTTAAGAAAAATGTTTGGAATCAAACCTCCGAGGTTTTTTGGTAAAAAGTAAATTTATAGTTTTTCATATAAATAACTGATGTTACGCACTGTACTTCAAAAGTGAATACCAGAGTAGTGCAAAATGAAATTTTGCTGATTGTAACAGATTTTGGGGATACCCCCCTAACCCCCCGTACACGGGTGGAACCAAAC
>JAUCGK010000256.1 GCA_030378085.1 Candidatus Parabeggiatoa sp. HSG14 | reverse complement strand
TAATAATAAAATAGACTTTTCGTTCAAGCACTATTTAGGTAAAAACATTATTGTAACTAACAGAAGCACTTGGGGTAATGAACAAATTATTTTAGCTTACAGAAGTCAGTTTAATATTGAAAATGTATTTAAAAAAATGAAGGATCGTAATATTGGAAGTTGGCGCGAGGAGTTTCATTGGACAGAACAAAAAGTGCAAATACATAGCTTTTATTGGGACAGATCAATTCTTCTCAGAGCGTTGGCTCTCATTCGGTTCAAAAATACAGGAGTACAAATTTCAATGAAAAGAATGCTTCATTGCCTGGAGGATGTTAAAGAAGTTATCTTAAATATACTCTAACAGACGCGGTACTTCGAGCAATTCGTCATGTACCGTTTTATCAAAAACCTCAGAACTGCAACAAAAATTACTTTCCATTTTATCCTCAGAAGAACAAAATACACCTATAGATGTTCAGAAAATAACTTCAAAAAACCTGACAGGTTTCTAAAACCTGTCAGGTTTGGAGTGTGAAATTATTCTGATTATAACGAATTTTGGGGACACCCCCCTAACCCCCCGTACACAGCTAACCTTTACCCACAAGTACCCAAAAATTATTTAATCGTATAAATAGTAAGGTTATAGAGAGTCGTAACACCCATGAAATCCAAGCACAACGACAGGAAAAATTTTTGCCAGTTTCCTTTTAGAGTGATATCTCCCTATAACAAAAACCTATTGATTTCAATAAGTTTACCTACTTGTGGGTAAAGATTAGCGTACACAGGGGGAAGTCCCAAAATAGAAAAAGCAAAGTGTCGAATGATGTTTGGTTCCACCCGTGTACGGGGGGTTAGGGGGGTGTCCCCAAAATCTGTTACAATCAGAAATTATTTATGTGAAAAACTATAGTTAGGGTATACCAATCGTTCTCTGTAATCCCTTATTTTATGTATAATACAGAAGTTTCTGAAGCATAACTAGAAAATTCTGCTTAGGAACGAGGATTTTATAAAATCCCAAAATAAGGATTTAATAATGTCCACGTTTAAACCTGACAGGTTTTGAAAACCTGTCATGTTTGGTTCAAGCGTTTTTTCAGTTATTAAATCTTCATTCCTTATTATATGCAATCCCTGTAGTTCTTGTTTTTAATCCTTTATTATATACAATCCCTGTACTTCTTGTTTAGTTACTTTTTCAGAAAAAATAAAAATGAAACGACAACGCTTACTCATAATTTTCTTATTATTCATACCTTTATCCACATTATCCCAAATCACCACCGATGGCACCCTTAGTTCCCGTGCCAATTTACAGGGCCCCAATTATATGATTGGGGCTGATTTAGGCCATCAACTGGGTAGCAATCTTTTCCATAGTTTTCAAGACTTTAACTTAAATAGTTCTGAAAGTGCTACGTTTTCTGGCCCCAATAGCGTTAGTAACATTATTAGTCGCGTTACAGGTGGCACTCCCTCAAATATTGATGGATTAATCCGCTCAACAATTCCCCATGCCGATATGTACTTCCTTAATCCCAATGGGATAATGTTTGGGCCAAATGCACAGTTGGATGTGCAAGGGAGTTTTCATGCAAGTACAGCAGACACATTACGATTTCAAGACGGTAAACAATTTAATGCCCGTGAACCGAATCAAAGCCTATTGAGTATTGCGCCTATATCCGCTTTTGGTTTTCTCACCAGCTCACCAACTTCGATATCTATTGATGGCAGTCAACTTTTTGTTCCCACTAAGAAAACGTTATCCGTTATTGGTGGCCAATTAACTATCAACCAAGCTGAACTTACTGCCCCTTTTGGTCAATGCAATCTTATTAGCATTGCTGGTTTTGGTGATGTTATTCCAAAATATGATGATTTTATTGTTCCCTCACTGCGTGGCAATATCATAACACAAGATACACAAATAATAACCAGCGGCAAAGGTGGCGGCAGTATTTTCATTCGTGGTGGCCAAATTTTTGCCGATAACAGTGCGATTGAAGCCAAAACTTTAGGACACAAAGACGGTGGTGTGATTGATATTCGAGCCAATACTATATCGCTCACTAATGGAGCCACTCTCAATGGTAATACTGAAGGCACTGGTAAAGGCTCCAATATTTATGTAAAAGCCACAGAATCTATCACTATTGCTGATGGGGAACATAATGATATCCCTGATAATAACAAACTTCAAAGAAGTGGTATTTATGCTCGTTCTGGTATTGATGAAGAACTAACAGACGATAATTTAGGCGATGCTAGTAAAATTGAGCTTAAAGCAAAAAATATTTTTCTAAAAGACGGGGCTATAATTTCCGTTAGTAGTTACGGCGGTGGTAAAGGAGGTGATATAACACTTAAAGTTTCTGAATCGGTATTTGTTGTCGGAGAAACTAATAATAATAATGGTACTGCCATTGCAACGGCGACCTACAGTGAAGGGGATAATGGCGGTGATGGGGGTAATCTTTTGATTGAAGCTCAAAATATTTCAGTGACTAACGGTGCTTTTATTACTTCAAACACATACGGTAAAGGTAAGGGGGGTAGTATAACACTCAAAGCTTCTGACAAGGTTACATTTAAAGGAGAATCTAGCAAGGGAACTAAGAGTCAGATTTCTTTACAAACCTATTATGAGGAAGAAGGTGCAGGCGACGCTGGAACTCTGTTAATTGAGGCCAATAACATTTTATTTACTGATGGTGGCCTTATTGATTCAAACACATTCGGTAAAAGCAAGGGTGGTAGTGTAACGCTTAAAGCCTTCAACACGGTTACATTTGAGGGGGAATCTAGCAGTGGAACTGATAGTTATGTTTCTTTACAAACCTATTATGAAGAAGAGGGTGCAGGCGACGCTGGGACTCTGTTAATTGAGGCCAATAGTATTTCATTTACCAACAGTGCTTTTATTAGTTCAAGCACAATCGGTAAAGGTAACGCAGGTGACATTTTTGTAAAAGCACAAGATGTTTTATTCAAAGGTGGAGCTTTTCTGCTTTCTAATTCTTTTCGATTCGGAAAAGCGGGCAATATAGAAATCCACGCTACTGGCACAATCACAATTGCTGGGGCAAATAAGGGAGGTTGGGGAAGTAGTATCGGTTCTAACTCTAATCCCATGAAAAAAAATATCGTAGGTGGTCCAGTAGGTGGTCCAGGCGGTAATATCTTAATAAAATCCAAAGAGTTAATCGTTAAAGATGGTGGAAATATCATGGCAAGTTCAATTGCACCTAAAAACACTCAAAGTGACAAAGGAGGTAATATTACCATTCGTGTTCAAGGTGCAGTAGAAATCGAAGGAGTCAATCCTTACGGTGAAAACGAATATGGATTTGGAGCGGGTATTTCTGCACATAGCATTGGCGTAGAAGATAACGCAGGTGATGCGGGAACGATTATGTTGCAAGCTGGTTCTTTAAGGATTAGAGATGGTGGAGTAATTATAAGCAGCACTAATAATAATGCCCAAGGGGGCAATATTGATATTGATGTGCATGGTGCTGTCACAATTACAGGTGATGCTTCAAATATTCTGTTAAGAGAGCCAGCAAACTATCAGTTGAAATATTTGCAAGAATTTTCTCCCAGCACTTATAATCAATCAACCAGTGGTATTTATGCCAGTTCAAAAAGCAAAACTGACCAAGCAGGGCAAGCTGGCAACATTACCCTTTCTGCCCAAAATTTGACCTTGACTCACAAAGGCAAAATTTCTTCTTCTAGTGCTGGTAGTGGAAAAGCGGGAGATATCACTATTGAAGTCGCACAATTGCAACTTGATGGAAGTAGCTCTATTGCATCAGAAAGTAGTTTGTTCAATGCGTATAACTTTGCCAATCTGGCTGAACGAGATAGCCACATTTTAATTTCAGGCAATATAGTAGAAGTTACAGATATTGGCGATGGCAAGCCGGGGCGTTATATTAATACAGGAAAAAATCTGAGAAGAATTACACCTATTTATACAGTTGCCGACATGAAAGAATTACATAATCTCACCAATCAATCCAGCATTGCTGTGGGTGATATTATTGAAGTCAAAGATGCTGGTAACAGTGAATCTGCCCGTTTTATTTATGCCTATCAGAGATATTATGACTTGGTAGAATGGGTAAAATTTGACGATAAGGTGACTGTCACTTTTGAAAATATAACGGAATTGAAAACCGGTTGGCTTGAAGCTAAAGATGTACCTTATCCATCAGGGGAAGTGATTCAGGTGAATAATGTAGGAAATGGTAAACCAGCGATTTTTATCTATTCGTCCAATATAGTACACCAACCTACTGGACTGCGATATGGACAGGCCATTAGAGTGACCTCCTTTAATGTGGCTGATACCATTGCTTTAAATAAACTCAATGAAACCCTCTTTATTCAAGAGGGTGATACCGCAAATGTTATTGATGCTAACTTACGATTTGTTTTCAATGGCCAAAGCTGGATCGAATTTAATAACACGTTTATGGTTGCTGATATAGCCACTATGAATGCACTAACAATTGCTCAAATTGGCACTATTGCAGAAACGGAAAGTACTCAACCCTCCCGTTTTATTTATTCAGGTAAAGAATGGCTACCCATAAATAATAGCAGCACTCCATATTTGACCGTTTCAAACCTTGCCGAATTAAATAAACTGTCAGCTAAGCAGGAGGGGGATTTGGTTGGGGTAAGAGATGCTGGCTTTGGTCAATTTAAACACTTTTTCTACGCCAATGGAGAATGGATAAAACAAGTTCGTGGTGGTGATGCAGGGCAAATCGTCATCAATGCCGATAGCATTCAACTCACCGATAGTTCTGAAATCAACACAGGTTCTATCAGTGGTGGTGGTGGTAGCATCACCCTCAACGTGGACAAACTGGTTTTCCTCAACAACAGCCAAATTTCCACCAGTGTGCAAAAAGGTGTGGGCAATGGCGGAGATTTAAGCCTCAATCCTGAATTTGTCATCATGGAAAACGGAAAAATCATCGCCAAAGCTAATGAAGGGCAAGGAGGCAATATCAATATCACCACCACTGGTATTTACACCTTTCCTCCAGAATCCGCCAGCACCATAGATGCATCTTCAAAACTCGGTGTTGATGGCGAAGTGGTAATCCATTCACCCGATACCGATGTCAGTAGTAAATTGCTTGTTTTATCAACAGAAATGTTTAATGCCAATGCTCAAATGCAAGAACCTTGCTCTTCAAAAGTTGCTGAAAAAACGAGTACTTTTATTATCACATCACGAGAAGGTGCACCTAATTCACCGGATGATTTATTATCAAGTGGACCATATTTATCCAAACTTGAACAAACAAAAAACATGAAATCTATCAAAGGAAAAAGCACAAAACGTCATCCACAAATTACTTATCGGACTGATTGTAAAGCGGCGTTGGCTAGTATTCAGTCATCCAGCAAAAAGGAAAATCGTATTATACCAGAGCAATTGTTTTTAAAAAATAAACGACAGGAGTTGTTTTAAATAATGAACTGATGTTACGCACTGTACTTCAAAAGTGAATACCAGAGTGCAAAATGAATTTTGCTGATTGTAACAGATTTTGGGGACACCCCCTAACCCCCCGTACACGGGTGGAACCAAACATCATTCGACACTTTGCTTTAATTTTTCTATTTTGGGATTTCCCCCTGTGTACGGGGGGTTAGGGGGGTGTCCCCAAAATCCGTTATAATCAGCTTTTTTCTAAGCAGCGATCCGCTACATTATTGAAGTCAAACGCCCAATCTATCAGCGTATTACTCGTCTTGAAATCAGAGATGAGCATGATAATTGGTTGCTGATGGTTCCCAAAGGATAGGGAATTTCTTAGTGAAATGGGTGGGTTGAACGTTGTAATCTTCGGGAATGAAGTTACGCCCTTGCTCTCCCCACCTTATAAAAAAAGCATTTAAATCAGCTTGCTGTTCCCCATTTCCTTCCTATTCCCTATCAAAAAAATAGGTATAACCAACAACGATAGTTAAAGCATTGTAATTAGCCGCTGTATTCATTGTGTCTCCCAACAGGTTATTTTTCTCTATCTGAGAAAAATTGGCAAGCTGCATAAAATTATCATGGTTTCCATAACTATAAGTGAAACCCACCGCTAATTCTGAACGCTTTTTTCTAAAAGTTGCGCCAGCTGTGATGTGAAACAAATCCCAATTGGTAAAACCTAATGAGTTTCCTTCCAAACTCGCATTGGTTTCATAATCAGTACGAAAACTTAAATAGCCTTTTGTTTTTTTCGTGAAAGTGTGTTCAATTGCAAAACCAAAGTTCACCACACTTTCAGCCGCATCTTTCACTTGAACAAGAGCACGTTGTTCTTTAGCGTTTTCATCGAATGTTAGGATTTCATCAATAATAATATTACGCAGAAAACTATGAGCACCCGGCGTAATCACTTCATATTGATTCTGCTTGTTAAAACTTTCTATGGTAGCCGCAATGTTGGTTTTTTTGCCAACGGCATACTCAACACCCAACGCAATTGAAAATGGGGTATTGTAAGTCGTGTCCAGATTGTCTTGTCGATTACTGACTAAATTACCAACTAATTGTTCCTGTGTTGGATCATAGAAATTATTAGCACTTTTTTCTCCAGCAACACTTCCCTGTCCAAAAAAGTTGACGGTGGGCGATGTGATTGTTAAGCCCAATTTCAGTGCATCAAAATCAGCGGCAAAGCCCAATTTCAGTAATGCCCGAAGATTCCAAAAATCAACATAATCCAATTTATCCTGGGTTGCCATCATATTACCATTCACAGCACGTGCAGAGATGGCTTTACTTTGACTTTGGTTTCTGAATGCAAAAAAAACCGTTGCTCCCATTGATACATTGCTACGTACCTTATTCGCCCAACTCATTCCCCCCCAAAGTTCTGTCACTTCGCTATTAGCAATCAATTGCCCAATGAATTGCTCTTCTCCTTGGAAATAAATTGAGCCATCTTTTTGTTTAAAATCGTCAATCACATCGATGGTTTTATCGACACGCCCTGACATGTCAATTGAAGATTTATTTTTAGCCAGTAGGGTATAACCAAAAGTATGACCGGGAAAACGTTCAAAAAGCAGCGTTCCTGATGCCAACAACGGAATGACGCTGAGTTTTTCGGAATTAAGCGCAGAACCAGTACCTGCAGCATCGTCTATTGACAATCTTTCCAATTGATAAGCATTGGCACTGACGGACAAACTTGGCTGATTGATAAAACCCAATGCACCCGGATTATAAAAACCGGCACTGGTATCTCGAACACCTCCCACGACAGCCCCCCCCATTAATGCAGAACGACTACCAAACTGCTGGCTCCAATAATGGTGATCTTGACTCATTACTGGATTCGATAAAAAAACAAGAAAAAAAGTCAGTAATGCGATATACTTTTGTTTATTCATTAAAATTTCCTTTTAAAC
>JAUCGK010000472.1 GCA_030378085.1 Candidatus Parabeggiatoa sp. HSG14 | reverse complement strand
AAGTTGGTGTATGATGTCATATTTTTGGTTTTTATAAGCTGAAAATCAATGATTTACGATTAAAGGCTCTATTTATTGGCCGTAACATTTTGTTTTGTAAGTAAATTATATTTTTATCAGCCTAGACACCCCCTAACCCCCCGTACACAGGGGGAAGTCCCAAAATAGAAAAATTAAAGCAAAGTGTCGGATAGATGTTTGGTTCCACCGGGGGGGTTAGGGAGGTGTCCCCAAAATCTGTTACAATCAGTTTTTTTCTTCTTAAACGTGGATTTTGAGGTAAAGGCTTATTTTTCTGCTCTCCCCAAAATCCATTATAATCAAGAAATTTTAACACGATTGCTTACATTACAAAGTAATTCATAAGCAATCGTGCCTGCTAGAGTTGCAATTTCCTCTATCGGTAAACGTCTCCCCCATAACACGACTGGATCACCAATACGGGCATTCGGTTGACTACGCAAATCTACAGATATCATATCCATAGAAACTCGTCCCACCAATGGCACACGTTTACCATTGACTAATACAGGTGTTCCCGAAGGCGCATGGCGTGGATAGCCATCTGCATAACCCCCAGCAATCACACCAACTGGCATAGATTGTGGACAACGCCAAGTAGCCCCATAACCAATAGTTTCCCCTTTACGATGTCGCTTGACACTAATTAAAGCGGATTGTAATTGCATCACGGGTTTTAAACCTTCTTCTTTTGCCACACTTTCAGTAAACGGCGATACCCCATATAACATAATCCCTGGGCGTACCCAATCTGCATAAGTTTGTGGCCAACCTAATATGCCAGCTGAATTGGCTAATGAAGCTTCAAGATTGAGATGTCTTGCAAGTGCTGTAAAAATTCGAGCTTGTTGTTCTGTGGTGGTATCTTGACGATTATCGGCACAGCTAAGGTGACTCATTAAACGAATAGTTGCAACCTGTGGACATTGCTTGAGAAATTTGTAAAACGGTTCTATTTCATTCGGTGCAAATCCTAAACGGTGCATACCTGTATCAACCTTCAACCATACATTGATAGGTTTCTTTAATTGTGTTTTTTGTGTCTTTTGTGTCTTTATTAAATGTTCAAGTTGTGTCGACGTATGAATAACTACTTGTAAATCCTGGTTAGCAATAACTGACAATTCGTCAAAATGGAAAAAACCTTCAAGCAATACAATTTGTTGAGTGATACCCGCTTCCCGCAAATGAAGTGCTTCTTCAAGACAACACACCGCGAAAGCATCAACCTCTGATTCAAGTATATTAGCTACTCTGATAGCACCATGACCATAACCATTGGCTTTAATAACTGCCATGACATGTTGTTTTGGCGTACAGGATTTTACCCGCTCCAAGTTAGCACGTAGAGCGGCTGTATCAATGGAAATATGAGTTGGACGGGACATTAAAATCATTCTCCATGATAACCGTCTTCGGGTATGTAGCCTTCAAATTTAGTCATATTTCCTTTAAAAATTAATCGACTAGTCCCAATAGGGCCGTTACGCTGTTTAGCAATGATAATTTCGGCAGTACCTTTGTAAGGGCTTTCATCATTATAAACTTCATCCCTATAAATAAAGACAATTAAATCTGCATCTTGTTCCAAACTATTGTGTACAACCAATGAATTGCATAAAAAATTGTGTGTACTAGGAACAGTAAGGTCAAAAACTTCTTCTTCACCAGCAGGTCTTATAGCAACAATTCTATCCCAATAGATATCACTTTGTGCTAATTGACTAAGTTTTTTAGAATTAACTGCTTGAGCAACACACAATGCTTTTTTACGAGACATATTTTGATTAAACAAAGCCGTACCAGCATAAGCCATACCTATTTTTGCATATAATTGGCGGTGTGTAATATTTGCTTTTTGCATAGTTGGTTTAACATATTGCTGCCATACTATTTTAGGTATGACATCGCGGTTGGTATTAGCAATTCGATCTACAAAAAATTCACGTACTTGTGCAAGCGATTGAGTTTTATATTTTCCTACAGTACCTACCAAGTCAGCAAAACGTAATATATCTGTTTGTCCTTGCAAGGTAATAGGATATTGAACTCTACCTTTGTTAGTTTGTGGCACTCTACTAACCCGTGCAATTATTCCTAATCTTAATAACAAAGATTGAACCTCAAAAGCTAAACGTTTACTGCTAGTAGCATAGAAAACTCTTGGATAAACTTTGCCGATACGAATACAACCATCAGTTACCCATAAATGCCGTAAAAATGTTGCAATACCTTCATTTGATTGTTGAAAAACTTGTTTAGGAACATATTTTTCATAAGAACGTAATCCCCAAATACCAAGTTTGTCTAACCATTCGCTAACAATACTTCTAACACCATGCGTGTGTTTACGTGTTGAGGCTAAATACACTTGAAACCAACTGCGTTCTGTACTGATGCGTGGTTTTACTTTAAAACCAAATATATCTGTGGCTAATTGCGCTACCAATTCTGCCAAATCTTTTTCTCGTGTGGTGTATTGTATGGCGTGTGTAGGCAAAGTACAGCCATCTCCAATAAGATGTCCTAATAAGGCTAGTTCTGCCTCAGTTTCAGGCGTTATTTTTTTAGGGGTCGGAAGAGAACGAGGTAATGCAAGGTAATCATCTTTTTTAAGGGAATCTAAACGCTTCCACCCTGAAGGCGTATAAAATTTATGATTACCAGTGGCACGAATAGTACATCCTAAACGAGTAGTTAAACTGAACACTTTTTTTATACCAGTACAAAATGCCCGACTTACCTTAGCACGTTCTAATCGCATCGTTTTAGTATTTAATCCCCATACATGAAAGTTGGTGAGTCCTACCAAATCACGAATGGGTATATTTATTCCAGTATCTGCACAAGTAACTAAACTATCTCCAGATAGACAACCAGACTCCCTTAAATCTGACATTTTAGGTCTTCTATCAGAACGTTGTTCTAAACTACGGTTCAGTTGTGATAGTGCAAGTACTGGTACGTTTAATTCTTTTGCTAATGATTTGAGAGAACGCGATATCTCAGAGACTTCATTAGTCCGATTTTCCTTATTATCTGGGACCTGCATGAGTTGTAAATAATCAATGACAATAAGACCTAATTGACCTTGTTCTCGCGCTAAACGGCGCACTCTAGCTCGTAATTCGGTTGGGTTTAAGGCAGGTGTTTCGTCAATAAATAAAGGGGCACTTTCTAGTTGACTCACTGCATTTGTAATTTTACCCCATTCGTCATCTTCTAATTTTCCAGTACGTACACTCTGTAGATTAACTTCTGCCAAGGACGAAATAAGACGCATCGCCAATTGTTCGTCAGACATTTCCATGCTAAACACAGCGACAGACGTTTGTCCTTTAACAGCAACGTGTTCAGCAATATTCATGGCAAATGAAGTATTATGCACACATATATCATTGGCTACAAAATTATGGGTATTAGGGATAGTTAAGTCATAAACTTGTTTTAAACCGGCTGGTTCAATCGCCTTGATTTCATCCCAATAAATTTCACTCTTTGCCAAATTTTCTAATGAATTATGATTTAATGCCGTACTCAAAAGCAACAAACGTTGTCTAGTCAAAGCACGTTTACCTACATGAATATTTGAATATCCTTTAATACCAGCACGTTTTGCCAATTGACTCCAAGCCTCATTTCCCTTTGCCAATGCAATTTGTTTCCATATTTCAATCGGAATTAAATCCCGATTAGTTTGATATTTTTTTTGAGAAATTGATTTTTGTATTTCAGATACCTTTTTTTCCTTGGAAAAAATACCAATTTCATCAATGAAAATCTGAATGGCTTTTGCGTCAGTAATGTCAATTTGCCACGCTTTTCTTCGTGAATCTTTATATTTAATCGCACGTTTTTTAATGTTGGCAATAATCCCAAAACGCAATAGAAGATGTTGAACTTGTCTAATAAGTTTTTCACTCACACTACAATAACCTAACTGGGCATGCCCACTGTGCAGTACAGTAGCCCAACCATCAGTTGCAAAAAGGCGATTTAAAAATAAAGCAATTTGTGCAGATTGTAACTTGAAAATAATAGAAGGAATAAATTTACCATGAGCATTTTTACCCCAAACACCTAATTCTTCTAACCATTGGGTTAGGTGATTTTTGCGTTGTTGATTAATTACAGTATACACATAATTGGATAACTGTTTTTTTTCTATTTGCAAAAAATGACATAAGCGATTGAAATTAATTTTGTTAGGCACGCTTAACCCAGAAACCCAAGCCAAAACAGAAGAAGGAGAAACATTAATCGCTAGAGCAAGTTGTCTATTTGATAAATGTTTTGCTTTAATAATTTCACGTAAACGAGTACTGAATTTTTTTCGTTCTTGTGTAGTAAATTGAAAAGCAGAAGAAATAGAAATATCTGTTACACGTTGTTTTGAAATGTTTATTTTGGCTTTAATGGCCCCAAATTTCTCAGTGGCTTCAATAAAGTCTTTCTGTATTTGAGGGTTACTATTAGTAAAACGGGGTTGAGTCCCTGTCAAACAACCATCTCCTATTAAATAGGCTAATAATTTGATTTGACATTCTCTTAATTTTTCAGTGCCAAATACATCTACTTTTCTAGGCACAGCAATTTTATCACCGACAGAAAGTTTGAGTAGTGGAGACCAACCTTGAATTGTTAAAAATGGATGAGTTAGTGTAGTTTCTATACTTCTACCTAATTTGGTTGTAACTCGAAATACCGGCTTAATGCCATCATCTATAAAATCACTAGGTTGGGTAAAATGAAATTGGTAATTTGCCCCCAAAGTAAGCAATTGAGCTTGTTGGCGTTGATAAATATCTGCTATGGTTGCAACACTGCCATCAGCCAACACTATTTGACTGTCACCAGTAAGACATTTTCCCATCGATGGGCGTCCTGCCACAATAATCAAATCAGAACGTTGTAAGCCGGAAGTCTCTCTATCAAAATCGGTAAATCCTGTTGGTATGCCTGTAATTTGACCTTCTTGCTGAGAAAGCAGATCGATACGAGTCAATGTTTGGTTTACAATTTTATCAATCTTGGTAAAGCCGTTTTGATTGCGTGCACCAAGTTCTGCTATTTCAAAGACTTTTCTTTCTGCATCATCAAGCAATTGTCGACTAGTACGCCCCTGTGTATTAAAAGCGGTATTGGCAATTTCTGTCCCAACCTGCATTAATTGGCGTAATATGGAACGTTCCCGCACAATTTCTGCATAGGCAGTAATATTTGCAGCACTTGGAGTGTTGCCCGCAAGTAACCCTAAGTAAGCCCCCCCTCCAATCGTTTCAAGCTGATCATGTCTTTGTAACCATTCAGATAGAGTAACCGGATCACAAGGGTTGCCTTCTTCAGAAAGTGATTTGATAGCACGAAAGAGAGTTTGATGTTCACGAAGATAAAAATCAGCTTCTGTTAAGAGATCAGCAATAGAAATCCATGCTTCATTATTGAGCATTAGACCACCCAACACAGATTGTTCTGCTTCTTTTGAAAATGGGGGGATTTTTAGAGATTCAACGGCACTATCGGGGGAAAGAGGGTAAGCAGGCTCCTGCATAGAAGCATATCTTTAATTGTGGCTATTAGATTATAGATAGATAAGGTCGGTGATTAATCGACCTTACCAATATGAATAAAAAATTGTGTGGTTATTCAATTAAAATGTTAAAGAAAATTAACTTTCCCCATTCACTTGAACAGTCACATAAGCGTCAACATCGGGATGTAAATGAACTTCTATATCATACTCACCTTCTTTTCGTATAGGACCATCTGGTAAACGAATTTCATGCTTAGAAATCGTAACTCCCCCACTACTAATTGCGTTTGCAATATCAGCTGCTGTGACGGAACCATATAGTTTACCTTCAACACCCACTTTGCCTGTAATCTCAACAATAATTTCTTGTAATTGAGTAGCACGTTTTTTGGCATCAGTTAAAACATTTTGCTCTGCTTGTTCAAGTTCAGTACGACGTTGTTCAAATTCAGCGATATTTTTTGAAGTCGCTGCAACTGCTTTTTTTTGGGGAATTAAATAATTACGACCATAACCACTTTTTACCACAACCTTATCACCTAGATTGCCTAAGTGTTGGACTTTTTCAAGAAGAATAACTTCCATATTTTCACAACCTTATTATTAGAACGAAAAATGAAAAATGAAAAAACAGATATTTCATTCTGCATTTTTCATTTTATTCGTGTGCGTCAGAGTAAGGCAATAATGCTAATAAACGCGCACGTTTAATTGCACTAGATAACTGCCGCTGATATTTTGCTTTGGTGCCTGTAATGCGACTTGGCACAATTTTGCCGGTTTCACTGACATAGCCTTTAAGGAGAGCAATATCCTTATAATCAATTTCTTTAATACCTTCAGCTGTAAATCGACAATATTTTTTACGACGGAAAAAACGTGACATAGATACATAAACCTCGTTGATAATATGTAAAAAAATTTGGCAATGGTGTGTTCTTTTTCACCATCGAAAAAGTTTTCCCCATCATCTTTAAATATCGCCGTATATTTCTTCTGGTGATTTGGGTGGTGTTTCTTTCTCATCTTTGGCTTTAGTCAGTGGAGACTGTTCTGTAATCGCTTTTTTCTGCTTAAAGATGAGATGACGAATTACTGCATCATTAAAACGAAATCCATTCTCAAGTTCCTCAATAACTGAAGTGTCACACTCAATGTTCATCAACACATAGTGTGCTTTGTGTATTTTATTGATAGGATAAGCTAATTGGCGACGTCCCCAATCTTCCAGACGGTGGATAGAACCACTTTTGCCTTCTATAATTGTCCGATAGCGTTCAATCATAGCAGGTACTTGTTCACTCTGATCAGGGTGAACTATAAATACCATTTCATAATGTTTCATAATGCTCCTTACGGATTAAACAGCTTTATGTTTAAATTTCAAGACTATCCTTAATTTATGACACGGTATCATTTTGACTTTGGGAGAAATCTATAGGATTTCAAACACACGTCTTAAAAAAGTAGATAGTCAAATTTAAGCATGGTTCTAGTAATTCAAACGTCTTATTTTTGTTTCATCTAATTCACAATTTTAATTACCTACTATATAAAACTAAGGTATTTTAAGATTAATAAAATAGAACAATTATCTTCAATCCACCTTCAAATATTGAACCATGCCGGTTTAACATCATAAAGCAAGGACCTAAAGTATGTTAGGATGTTGGAATCAATCGGCATTAAAAAAGTGAGTTAGTATAATAAAATTAAGGGAAAATAGCAACTCATCAAACATTAGGAATAATTTAGGAAAGAATCAATTAAGGAACAATTTTTGCTTAAATAATTAACTTATTGTTAATTAATAATATTTTAATTATAAAAATTTAATTTTTTTGAAACAAATCGAATTTTTAACCTTGCTCTAGTATTTTGTCAATGTTTTATTGGCAAGTAAAAAAAGTC
>JAUCGK010000032.1 GCA_030378085.1 Candidatus Parabeggiatoa sp. HSG14 | reverse complement strand
AATTGTCGTTGTTTTAAAGTAGATATACTCTTTAATTTAGCTGATAGGCTTATAATATTCAAATGTTCAAGTTTTTTTACAAGTAATACTGGTGTTACGCACTGTACTTCCAAAAATGAATACCAGAATGCAAAATTTATTTTGCGAGGGATTGCACTCTAGTTAGCAAAATGAATTTTTGACTCCAGTTTAAAAGCTATCTGCGTAACTTCAGGTAATAATTTCAACCGTTCAAAAGAAAATATCAAAAATGCAATTCCTAAAAAGTATCATCGTTATTCCACTGATTTTTAATCTTCCAACAATGTTATGGGCAATAACACCTTGCGAAGAAGCAAATGATTATGTTGCGGAAGCCCGTTTTTTAAATAGTATTATTCATCAAGTACTTAAAAAGGAATCACTTCAACAGGCATTGACACTTTGTCCAACTCATCCTGAAGCACATAATGAGCTTGCCATTCTCTTGGCAGAAGAAAACAATGATAACGCTGCACTTTATCATTACCAACAAGTGCTAAAAAATCATCCAGATAATCCACAAGCATGGGCAGGTATAGGGGATATTCATTATAAACAAAGTCAATGGCCCTTAAGTTTTAAAGCCTATCTACGGATTTGCACCATACATCCTTATGCGCGTCAGCGTGTTGCTGAGTTATTACGTGATAACCATTATCGCACCACTGATGGAGAAGTCGTGCTAAATGACAAAAGTTTAGGTTTGCTCTTTGATAAAAAACAGCTACAACCTCTTTATCAAATGGCAACACAATGTCGGAATCATGATAAAAGTATTGCGCCCAATATCAATGCAATCAGAACTATTTTACAACCCATTATCATATTCCAAAAAATGCTCTTTCAAGTGGGTAAAGATGAATTAAGTTTAGTTTCTACTATGCAATTGGATCAGATTGCTATAGTTTTAAGGGAGATGAGAGCGAGGAAGATTATCATTCGAGGGCATTCTGATACACAAGCCTTTAAAGGCAAATCGAAAATGGAAAGCAATCGCTTTAATTGGCAACTCTCACAAAATCGTGCCAAAGCAGTGAAAATCGCGTTAGTGCAACGTGGTATCCCTGAAAAGCGAATAAAAATTTATGGCTATGGACACACCCGCCCTCTTGTCAAAGGGAATAATAAAACAGTATGGGCAAAAAATCGGCGAGTGGAAATTGAAGTCAGTAACTAACTACAAGGTTTTTCATTGATGGTGATTAGGAAATGCAATAAAATTTTAGGCCATTCCACAGGCAATGTCTTTAAATTGGAAAGCCAATCCTGAAAATCATGGGTTCCGCGAAAGACAAGTACAGCAAATGGTTTTGTAATGTTATCCTGTGATTCAATAATGGCACATTGTGTACCGTCTTTGTTCAAAAAATCAATTTCTCGAAGGTTAATTGATTTCAATATCTCATTCCGAGTAGGACCTTCTAAAAGCTCTCCTATTTCATCTCTTTCTTGTCGATAAATCAAACGTGACAATTCGGCAAGCCATAACGCATTGACTTTGCTATAACCTTGAACGTTAAGCTGTATTTCTGGATAATGAAGATTAAAATAGTGTTTTGTTTTTCCTGGGGCAAGAAGTGCTTTCCAAGAGTTATCAAAGTGACTTAACATAACAATTTTCTCTGATTGTAGTGGATTTTCTGGTCCTAATTCTTTACGTGCCGAACGGCAGATTGTAACGCGGTATTTAGCCATGCTTCAATTTTCCTCGTTGTAGTAATTCTGCCTTGAAATTCTCCAAAGAGTCGCGGGGTTCGTCTTTACGCTGCATAGCTAACAGGTTGTCATAAAAATCTTCCCACAGTTCACCGTACATTTTTAGGTCAATGACAACGGCGACTTGTGTTTGTTGTCCATCGACGATAAAATTAATACCTTGCATAGTGTTTTCCTATTTTTTCGTTGTTAGTTGTTTTATTTAATCCTGTCCATCCTTTAATCCGTTAAATCCTGTTCAAAATCATTTAGTTATCTCCAAAAACCACATTCGCATTCCATTCTCTCGCTTGGGTTTATACGCCGATTTTCTCGCTTGTTTGGTTAATTCACTGATGTTACGCAGATAGCTTCCAAACTGGAGTGCAAAATTGAGGACACCCCCCTAACCCCCCCGTACACAGGGGGAAGTCCCAAAATAGAAAAATTAAAGCAAAGTGTCAAATGATGTTTGGTTCCACCCGTGTACGGGGGGTTAGGGGGGGTGTCCCTAAAATTATTTGAAGTACAGTGCGTAACATCAGTAATTCAATTGCGCCAAAGGTGTCTTTAGGTAAATTAGGGCAAGTTTTTTCGTGGGAGTGATTGCTCATGTATTTTTGCCTTTCTTATTGATTGTCAATTTTGTAGAAGGCTAAAGTAAATCTATAAACTCATCTACTGTCAATCCACTATCATTAATGATACTTTTGAGAGTTTTTAGATGTAAAGTTTTGCCGCTATGAAACGGAACGGTAACTCGTTTACCGGCAGAATTTTTGTAAATCTTATGGCTGCCACTTTGACGAGTTAGAAAAAAACCGATTGCTTCTAAGACACTGATAACTTGGGCAGCTGTGACTCTAGGTAAACGTGAACTCAAACTGTCACCTCCACTGCGGCTAAACTGACGGATTGGATGGCTGGTATAGGTTCTTCTTCGTCCAAACGATCTTCAATATGTAAACGAATGGCATCCTCAATATTAAACAAAACTTCTTCGTAAGAATCCCCCTGAGTATAACAACCTTGTAGGGCCGGGCAGGATGCAAAATAACCCTCACTGTCTTTTTCAATAACCACTTGAAAAATAAATTTATTCATGAATAATTATCTCCGATAAAAGCTTAAAATAACATCGTAACGTAAGGGAGCTACTTGTTTCATAAAATGTTTTTTCCTTAATTTATTGGTTTGAATCAGAATAATACTTTGAACAAGATTACACGGATTTAAGGATAAACAGGATTAAGTCACATAAATGGTAACAAATAATCCTGTCAATCCTCTTGTCTGAATCAGAATTTTCAGAATTTAAGGATTAACAGAATGAAACCTATTGATTCCAATGTTTTTTATCCTGAAAATTCTAAAATCCTGTAAATTCTGATTCAGACAAAATAATCCTGTTCATCCTTTAATCCGTTAAATCATGTTCAAAATCATTTATTAATCCCCATTCTTTCTTAACTAAAATTTGGTTTAATCAAGTGATAACACCTGTTTCAGTCCTTCATCAAGTGCGTTAATGTCTGACAGCGATAAGCAACCTTCCAATTTTAATAATCTCGTTTTGTCCACCGCCCGAATTTGATCACAAACCGCAACGGCTTGTCTGCCCAAACAATCTACTGGAATTGCAATCGGTGGACGAGGTTTAGCTTCTGTTGATAAAGGTACAACAACAACGGTATGTCTTGCTCTATTGATAGGTGTTGCACCAACTATCACGCAGGGACGTTTTTTACGAATTTCTGCGCCTTGAGTGGGTTCTAAGTTGACCCAATAAATATCACCACGATTCATGTTTGATACCATCTGCTATTGTTACGTCCCAGTCGGACATTTCTTGATTGAGCATTTCATCGGCTTCAACTTCACAAGCACTTTGATAAAGTGTTGCTTCACGTATTTGTAATTCTCTTTCGAGTAATTGAATAAAAAACGGGGTATATTGTTGTTGAGGTATTAATATTTTCATTTTTACCACGAGTTCATCGGGTAATAAAACGGATACTTTTTGCATAGTCAAAAATACCTTTGTTTGCGATACTTCATTATTTTTTTGTCTGATTCTGACAATTATAATCCTTCATCCCCAAAAACCACATTCGCATCCCATTCTCTCGCTTTAGCAAATTTGGCTTTGGATTCTTCTGTTTTGCCTTCTTCAAGTAGTTTTCTAGCTTGTTTGGTTAATTCAATTGCGCCAAGGGTGTCTTTAGGTAAGTTGGGGCAGGTTTTTTCAAAGGGGCGGTGCTTGCCCATATATTGTTGCCATTCTTTGTGACTGAAATTACGGTTGACAATAGCACAAGCTTTTTTTGCCCATGATTCTGGATTAACGTCCCACAATATCACAGTGCCACCCCAACTCCCCGATGCGAGTGTCTTGCCATCAGGACTGAAAGCCACGCTATTAACATAAAAATAATGTCCGACTAAGGATTCGCCGAGCGGTTGTCTCGTTGCTACGTCCCACAATCTCACGCTACTATCATGACTCCCCGACGCGAGGGTCTGACCATCGGGACTGAAAGCCACGCTATTAAGCCAATAAGACGAAGAATGTCCGACTAAGGATTCGCCGAGCGGTTGTCTCGCTGCTACGTCCCACAATCTCACGGTCCCATCATGACTCCCTGATGCGAGGGTCTGACCATCGGGACTGAAAGCCACGCTATTAAGATTCCTAGAATGTCCGACTAAGGGTTCGCCGAGCGGTTGTCTCGTTTCTACATCCCACAATCTTACGGTTTTATCCAAACTCCCCGACGCGAGGGTCTGACCATCGGGACTGAAAGCCACGCTCTTAACAGAATGTCCGACTAAGGGTTCGCCGAGCGGTTGTCTCGTTTCTACGTCCCATAATCTCACGGTTTTATCAAAACTCCCCGATGCGAGGGTCTGACCATCGGGACTGAAAACCACGCTATTAACACAATTAGAATGGCCCACTAAGGGTTCGCCGAGCGGTTGTCTCGTTTCTACGTTCCACAATCTCACGGTTTTATCATGACTCCCCGACGCGAGGGTCTGACCATCGGGACTGAAAACCACGCTATTAACACAATTAGAATGGCCCACTAAGGGTTCGCCGAGCGGTTGTCTCGTTTCTACGTTCCACAATCCCACGGTTTTATCATCACTCCCCGACGCGAGGGTCTGACCATCGGGACTGAAAGCCACGCTCAGAACAGAAGAAGAATGTTCGACTAAGGGTTCACCGAGTAGTCTCGTTTCTACGTCCCACAATCTCACGGTTCTATCATGACTCCCCGATGCGAGGGTCTGACCATCGGGACTAAAAGCCACGCTATAAACATGAGCAGAATGTCCGACTAAGGCTTTGCCGAGCGGTTGTCTCGTTTCTACGTCCCACAATCTCACGGTTCGAACACTCCCCGACGCGAGGGTCTGACCATCGGGACTGAAAGCCACGCTAAAAACATAATAATTTCCGACTAAGGGTTCGCCGAGCGGTTGTCTCGTTTCTACGTTCCACAATCTCACGGTCCCATCATGACTCCCCGACGCGAGGGTTTTACCATCGGGACTGAAAGCCACGCTATTAACAGAAGAAGAATGTCCGACTAAGGGTTCGCCGAGCGGTTGTCTCGTTTCTACGTCCCACAATCTCACGTTATCATGATTCCCCAACGCGATGATCTTGCCATCGGGACTGAAAGCCACGCTCTTAACATAATGTCCGACTAATGGTTCGCCGAGCGGTTGTCTCGTTTCTACGTCCCACAATCTCACGGTCCCATCATCACTCCCCGACGCGAGGGTCTGACCATCGGGACTGAAAGCCACGCTATTAACAGACTTAGAATGTCCGACTAAGGGTTCGCCGAGCGGTTGTCTCGTTTCTACGTCCCACAATCTCACGGTTTTATCATCACTCCCCAACGCGATGATCTTGCCATCGGGACTGAAAGCCACGCTATTAACAGACTTAGAATGTCCGACTAAGGGTTCGCCGAGCGGTTGTCTCGTTTCTACGTCCCACAATCTCACGGTTTTATCATCACTCCCCGACGCGATGATCTTGCCATCGGGACTGAAAGCCACGCTATTAACATCAGAAGAATGTCCGTATAAAAAAGTTTTTCGCTGTTTTTTAGCTTGTAATACCCGTAGTAAGTTGCTACGGCTGCTAAAAATGTCTTTTTCCTTAAAGGCTTGGAGGGCTAATAATAAAGCGTGTTCATAATAACCATTAGCAGCATTAGGACTCTGGGTAGCAAGAACAGATTGGACACATAATTTTTCAATTAAAGCAATTTGCGCTTGTCGTTGGGCTTCCTGTAGCAACCGCTCACGTTCTTCCTGTCGTTGTTTCTCCTTAGCTATTTCTTGATCTTGTAATGCTACACTTGCTTGAATAAAGTCCTGAGCTAATGCCGATAACGGCACTTTGTCAGCATCATTATTAATATAGTCCTCGGCGGTGTTTAACTTGGGGCCTTGCAGGAGATAAGCGGCGTGTTTAGACTTGCCATGCGCTTCCCACTCCTTAGCGGCGGTATCAATCTCGCGCCGTTTTCTCAGGGCAGCGCGGTTTTCATTGAGCCAGCCGCGCAACCGAGGCCAATGACGAATCAACGCTTCATGGGCAACATCAACCACCGTGACCAATTTTTCCTGTTCACCGCGAGCCGCCAACGCTTTCATCACCACTAAGCGAGCATCCGTTAAACGTTGCAGCGTCTTATCTATCAAGTCCTCCGAATGCTTGGCGGTGATTAAATCGGGTTTGAAAACTTGTTTGCGCGTATCTTCGGTGCCTTCGCCTAATTGAGTCAGTTCCAAAAATATCCATTGCGCCACCGATTGTTCTTCAACCAATAATGACTGATAAACTTTGTCGGCACGATTTTTCAGGGTGCCATTGACTCCACCCAGTTGCGTATAGGCGGTGAGCGTTAAGCGATTCACCACGCGCCGTTCCCAAAGTTCTCTCAGGGTGTCCTGTAACAGCGGCAGACAGTGTCCAACCCGTTGTTCAGATTCGGGAGTCTCTAGCATCAAACTTTCGGGACTGCCTTCGACATCTTGGAGCATCTGCGTAATCAAATCTGGCTCAATGTCTAAACCCACTTGTGTTGCCGGTATCGTGATGGCTTGTTTAAATTCAGCGGAAGTCATCGGTGTCACCGTCACCAGATTATCCTGAATATACTGAGCCAGTCCCGCATAAGCATGTTCGGTACACTTGCCCATAAAATCAGCCCGCATCGCTATTACCAAACATAATTTGTGATGCGCTAACGCCCCCAGCAAACAATCAAAAAAGTGTTGTCGCTCGGTATCATCAGGGCAGCGGGTAAATATTTCCTCAAATTGATCGACTACGATGACTACGCGGGGCGCATCAATCACATCTAGCAGCAATTGTAAACCAGCAGTTCCCTTGTCAATTAAGTCTCTGGCATTCTGTAATGCCTTAGCACGTTCCAATACGGACAAATCGGATTGTACAAATAGTCGTGCCAAATTTTCACGGGGCGTATTATTATTTTCGGCGGGCGTGAAGGGGGGGTAAATTTTCCAGTCTTTACTCCCTAAATTTTGCCCTTTTGCCAATTGATGCAGTAACCCCGCCCGCACCACCGATGATTTACCACTGCCAGACACGCCCAACACGGCTAAAAAATTTCCGGTATCGACTTTTTGGAGCAATTCATCTGTCAGCGTACTGCGCCCATAAAAATATTTTGGGTCTTCTTCATTAAAATCAAAGAATTGCAAACCTTTATAGGGACATATACCGGGCAACGCTTTGCTCCCACCCTCACTCCCTTTTTTACCGGTGAGAATGATTTTACTCCCTGAGTTGGCATAGAGGGGGCGTTGAGTTGTCCCTTTCATTCTTTGATTGATGAACTCAACGAGGGTATAATTATCCACTACGCCATCGGGGTGCTGGGCAGGATCGAGGGCTGGCAATAACGCGCTGGTTAAAAGTCCATGATTGCCTGTGGTTTCTTCATAAGCCAATTCATATTCACGGGCTGCGGCAATAAAACACCGATCCCGCCCCTTGCCTCTCTCCCCCGGATCGCCCTCTTTAAAATTGAGTAACTCCCCGCTATGGCAACAATCCAACCAGATAATTTGTTGTTTTACCTTGCTTTTCTGTAATAATTCACGCAACCATCGTAGGGAAACTCCCCAATTGTGTTTAGCGGGATTAGTATTAGTAGTCGCGAGATAGCCCTCTTGAACACCCCCTTTAATCCGACGCAACCCATGCCCGGCAAAAAACAATAGGGCAGTGTCAGGAATATTTTCGCCCTCGGGGTTAAAGAGTTGAATAATGGCTTCCTCTAAAATTTCATTAGTGACATCTCGCGTTACCGCTGGATCGGTATCAACACACCGTAGCTCATCCTTAATGGTATAAGGCAAGCGATGCACCACATCAAAATCGCCATATTTTTCTAATAATTGGGCAATGGCTTCGGCATCTGCTGCGGGGGTTTTTAAGGATGCGAGTTGTTTAGGGTAGGCGTATTGATTAATACCTATGACTAAAGCGTCTCTGCTCATAATTTTTTCTCTCGTTCCCACGCGCCAGCGTGGGAATGCAGTAGCGACGCGCCAGCGTCGCGGCTTATAATAGGACGCTGGCGCGTCCTGACTGGATTCCCACGCCGGCGCGTGGGAACCAGAAATCTTATTAAGTACAACGGATTTGGGGGAGAATAAGCGAATTAAACGGATGGAATCAATAGGGAGTGACGCTGGAGTCCAAACCTTTAGGTTTAGGCATTCCAAAGCAATCTTCTTCTTGATTGGCTATAATAACTTCGACAACTAAACCTGACAGGTTTTAAAAACCTGTCAGGTTTGCTTTAACCACAAAATAACTTCGACAATTAAACCTGACAGGTTTTAGAAACCTGTCAGGTTTGCTTTGTTTGTCATTTTTTGCAAATGATTTTGGCTTATTACTTGTGATGGAGAACCTCTATCCCAAAGTAGATTGAGATCAAGATTTTGTCGCATTTGTACAGCAATAACGAATACTTGTTTACGTTTTAAACCCATCATACCAGCAACAAGGTTAGAAGGAAACATCTCAATTCCGTTGTTATAATCAGTCACTGTCGCGTTATAAAAACGGCGAGATGCGGAAATTTGTTCTTCAACTTCATTCAGGCTTGCTTGTAAATGTAGAAAATTTTGATTAGCCTTTAAGTCAGGGTAAGATTCAACTGCAATCATGATTTGCCCTAAAGCACCAGTTAGCTGATTATCCAATGCTACCCTTTCTTCATCAGATAAATCGCCATGAACAGCTTGAGCACGTATATATGTCAGTCTTTCTAGCAATTCACGTTCATGAACCGCATATCGTTTTACAATCTCAACCAAGTTAGGTATTAAGTCATAACGTTTTTTGAGCATGACATCCATACCACTAAAAGCGTAGTTGACTTGATTTTTTTTATCAATCAGACTGTTGTAAATAACCATTACTACAATTCCAGCTATAATAAATATTACAAACAACATTACAAACATAACTAGCAGAATACTACTAAGCATATTTTCCCCTTTGTGAAAATTAAAAAAAAATGTAGGAATCATATTGATGCGAATTATGATTCAAAAAAATACTTTTAAAATAAAACAGTTGCTGGATTCCAAAATTCTAACTTTTAATTAAAACTATCATACACTATTGATCATTTTTTTCAAATTGTCTTGACTTAATATTGGTAATGGAACTCTTTTACTCCAAATCCGCCGGTTAAGATTGAATTCTTCTACAATGTCTTTGATAAATGACAGATAGATAAATTCTTTACGATAAAGCTCAAAATTTAACAATGTACTAGAAACTATTGGCTCAAAAAATGGGAGTATTACTTTCCCCATAACGACAGAGCTACTCCCACCCGGTATTCCAACATATAATATACCATTCACAAAAGAGAGATAAATAGCCCTATGTTGAAGACTAAAGCTTAATATACGTTGCATTAAACTGAGCGATAAAACATAACGAGCGGTTATTTGATCATCACTATATACTGCAAACATTTTTTCAAATTCAGGGCTTTCTAATCTTACTATTTGTCCATAATTATTATTTCCACTGTATTGGGGTACAACTACAGTTCTACCTTCAAAAGTTTTATTAAAATCAAAAACAAAAAATAACCCGGTAAAAGATACTTTATTTTCAGTACCCTCACCTGTTTCTACAGTATATGTCGCTCTGATTTCAGAAAATCGTGCCGCCGTGTTGCCCAGCATACCTTCAACATAGTCTTCGCCATCAACCCGTTCAGCGTAAAATAATCCACTTGCCATAAAATCTCTAAATGATATATTTTTTTGGGGATAATAGGTTAAACTTTCATCGACAGTGGCAACAATAGCGTCAATAATTTCTGCTTTAAATTTTTTCCTATAGGGTTTAATTATCTTACGGGAAATGATGCTATATATAACAATAGAAAGGGCAAATGGTATTACAAACAAAAAAATGATGGCTATAATTCGCCCATCACCATGAAGCGAATTAATAATACTCGTGAACAATGCCGCCCATATTCCTATAGTGAGCCAAAAGAAAACTCTTTTCCAAAAAGTTAGCTTTGAGTGAATAATTTTACGTTGCTTTTCAAGTATTTCTAACTTTGGTTTCAAGTTATTCTCATACAGAGCTTCGATTTTACTTTGTTTCTTTGGGGCGAGGTATTTCTTAGGTTTACAGGGTTTTACTCCTTTTATACGACAATAACTGGAACAAATAATGAATACAATAATCACACTGACTAATATGACGAGAATAGCAAAAGGTCCAATAATAATAGCAGTAAGAAACGAACCTATAATAACAATTCCCATCCACCACATACATTTTCTTTGGACTTCATGAAACTTTTTATTATGAGCAATGATTTCTAGCTCTGCTTGAGTTTTCATATTTTGTAACTTACATTTCGCACTTTAAAAATTCAAAAATCGCATTTTTTGAATGAATTAAGAAAATTAAATATGAATCAATAAAATCTCCCCTATAGTTTTTCAAAGAAATAATTTCACATATCAAACCTGACAGCCTTCAGAAACCTGTCAGGTTTTTTTCAGTGATTTTTCTGAATGTCTATAACACAGTCAAAGTGGGAAATCCAAAATATTAAGGATATCCCTCCTTTCCTTGCTTCTCTCCCCGCACCCTTTAATCCGACACAACCCATGCCCTGCAAAAAATAATAGGGCAGTGTCAGGAATATTTTCGCCCAGGGTTAAAGAGTTGAATAAGGGCGCATTCCCATTTTCAGAGTTTATTGTCTCAAAAAAGTTTTAACTTGTCGATATCAATCACACCGTTGCTCATCCTTAATGGTATAAGGCAAACGATGCACATCAAAATCGCCATATTTTTCTAACAGTTGGGCAATGGCTTCGACATCAGCCTCGGGCGTTTTTAACGGCGCGAGTTGTTTAGGGTAGGCGTATTGATTAATACCTATAACTAAAGCGTCTCTGCTCATAATTTTTTTCTGGTTCCCACTCGCTGGCACGTGGAAACCAGAAATTATATTTTATTATTTTATCATTAATGATATTATATCCCATCCAAAATAAATTTTGGACTCCGCCAGACTGTTTGTTTGGAATCCAAAATTTATTTTGGATTTAATCCTGTTAATCCATTAATCCATTTAATCTTGTTCAAAACTTTATGGTTATCGAATATGAATACGAATAGTTTACTCGCTTTATCATTGGGACTACAAAATCCCGATGTTGATCTCACAAAAACAAAACCCTCCCTAAAACAACTGGCGCGTATTATCCAAACCGATGTTGAAGATTGGGAGGAAATAGAAGATCAATTGGCTGTTATATTAAAAGGCAATACCGTTTTAAATAAAGAATATCAGATAATTAAAGCAAGGTTGGATACAATGGGAGATAATATTCCATCAGATTTATTGCCCACGCTGGCGGAGTTAAAACAAGTGACATCACTCCCTAATGCTGAGACACGCGGCTATCATCCTGGAAAACTTTCCGCAAATCATGAGCTTGAGAATAATGAAGTTATTAATATGTCGGTGATTGTTTTTGCCAGCGAGCAGCCTAAAGAAGTCTCTAAAACATTGTGGAAAAAATTGATGGATTGGTTAAAACAAAAATAGTCACAAAATTAAAGCTCAAAGCTAAAACTTTGGACTCCGCTAGAAAAAGGAGAACTGATTATGTATTTAGCCCGTCTGGATAACGATGTGATTTTTAAAAAAGCATTTTCCGATAAATTTGTCCTAACACAGTTTGCTAAAGACATTCTTGGTATTGATATTAAAATCAAGAAGATTGAGACAAATAAACGTTTTCGTCCTAAGATTGCGCGTGTCAATTTTGCTTACGATATTTTCGCAGAATCGAAGGATGAAAGGGTTGTTATCGAAGTCCAGCGCGTTAATTATGATTATAATTTTGACCGCTTTTTGCATTATCACACGATGGCAATAGCAGAATTGCAACGCAGTGCAAAAGATTACCAAATTAAACAGACGGTTTATACCATCGTTGTCATTACTGCCCCGGATATTATCGAAGATCGGAAAGGCAATCCGGTTGAAGAGGATGAATTGATTTTGGATTTTAATCCCAGAACACGGGAAGGGAAAGTTTTTGATTTTTGTGGACATCGGCTGATTTTTCTTTATCCGCGTTTTAAGAATAAGAAAACACCGCAAAGTTATGTGGATTGGTTTGATTTAATCCAAGAATCCATCAATCATCCTGATGCACCCTCAATAAACCTCAAAAACAAAGCTATCAAAAAAGTGGCTACATTGATAGAGGATGACAATTTAACAGCGGATGAGAGACACGAAGCTAAAATAGCAGCAGCAACTGAAATAACGCTCGGCTTATATGAAAAGAAAGGCAAAAAAGAAGGGCGAATGGAAGAAAAATTGGAAACAGCCACAAAAATGAAAACTGAAGGCTTTGATGTAGAGATGATTTCCAAAATGACGGAACTTAATATTGATACTATCAATCAAATTGAAATTGACTAATCCAATAATTTAATCATGACAAAATTTATTTATCCCACCCTTGATTTATTTCTCTATGATTTACGGGAAGGCTTGGGACAAACTCAGGCGGAAATTGAAGAAAATCGCCATCGTTTCAAGCAAAAGCTCCCAAAAATCAATGATGAAATTTTTAAACAAGAAGATGAACAACACTTTGAACCTGAGTATGTGGAATTACTGGGAACACAAAGATATAGCGATTTTAAATCTGAAGTTTACGAAGGCTATTATTACCCTGTACGGCTCACTGATAGTTATGGGCTTTTGCTAGATTGTTCATTAAAAACGCAACAGCAAGATGATGATTTAACATGGCTTAGTGATTTGCAAAGTTATATTAATGAGCAGTTAAATGGTCAAATGGGTTCAATAGGGCAAACTTTAATGTTTTCTGTCCAATTGCCAGAAGTATTGAGATGGGAGCATGAAGCAATTGCCAAACGATGTTATAACGCATTAATACCGAAGGGTAATTTTGCTGAAAACAAAACAGGGCAAACAGAATTTCTTGGGGGAAGCCTGTTTGAATTTTGGCAATATTCTGCACAAACAGATAATAAAAGTAATAAAAATAATAAAAATCATCATATTATTATTATTTTTTATTCTGATGAAAAAGCCGCTAAAACAATGGCCCAATTTTATCCAGATTGGATACATTTACTGTTGTATCGTCATAAAATGATGTGGGCTTACAAACAGAGTCGTTTTTTGAAAAAACGGTTAAAAGCAAAATCCGTTGATATTGAAGAATGTCGAAAAGAAATTGATCTTTATAGCATTCAACAATTCAATGCCGATAAACTTCAACAAACCTTGGATCAAGCTTGGCGAATACTTTCTAATTATACCACTGCATTAAACCAGCTTGAGCAACAAAGTCGTACTATTGAAACAAATTACAGCAACTATCAAAAACGTTTATTTCAACTTGAGGAGAAAACTGGGCAAAAGTTGGATTTGTTCAGACAGTTTAGTGAGAAAGTGCAAGAAAAATATTTGCATCAAATACAAATGGATTGCCGTAATCTGAATCCCGAATTAAGATCATTAGAAAATGTGATTGACTACATTCGGGCTAGAGTAGCCATAGAAGATGAACGGCGTGATCGCTCATTTCAAGAAACTATAGCCATTTGGGGTATAGGACTTGCGGCGGGTGCTATCGTAGCTTCTATTTCAAGTCATTTTCCTACGATTACTGAAACAGAAGCTTTAGCACATCCTATCGGATTATTTTTGTCCGCATTTTCTATTCCCAGTGGATGGATCGCACCAGGTATCTCTCTTACTTTGAGTGTTGGTGCGGCAATGGTGGCAGGATTAGTGACTAAGACGATAATTTTATTGGGACATCGTTAGTACAAGAGTGTTTTAACTCCCCTGAATAGCACTTCAATATAGACTTTTAGAAAAATGTTTGGAATCAAACCTTGGAAGTTTCCAAAACCTCCGAGGTTTTTTAGTAAAATTATTTATCTGAAATTGGCAACGATAAATCGTTCCATGTATAAAGCAGCAAAACTATCAAATAAGAAAGTCCCGTATTCTCTAAGTTTTGTTTTTTGTTGATGATAATGTCTATAGCTAAAAACTCGTATCCACTAAAATAAATTATTTACTGATGTTACGCAGATAGCTTCCAAACTGGAGTGCAAAATTTATTTTGCCAATTGGAGTGCAAAATTCCTGATTATAACAAATTTTGGGGACACCCCCCTAACCCCCCGTACACAGGGGGAAGTCCCAAAATAGAAAAATTAAAGCAAAGTGTCGAATGATGTTTGGTTCCACCCGTGTACGGGGGGTTAGAGGGGTGTCCCAAAAATCTGTTACAATCAGCAAAATTCATTTTGCACTCTGGTATTCACTTTTGAAGTACAGTGCGTAACATCAGTTATTTATCTGAAAAAGGCGCGTTCCGTTCCATAAGTTGAGCAGTTTTAAGTTGCCCAAGTTGCCAAAATAAACCGATTTTTTATCTTTTCAATGGTTTATTGCAAAATAACCTTACAAAAAAACTATAAATTATAAAGTCCCCGTTTTTCTTCGCTTTTAGTTTTAACTGATGATAATGTCTATAGCTAAAAACTCGTGTCCACTAAAATTTAAGTATAATGGATTAGGGGCTTAATATGTATAGTGCTATAAACAAGCGGATAAAAAGGCTAAAACAATAACTTTATCAATAATTAATAGATGTTAATATTAAACTTAAAACTATTATTTATGTTGATATAATTTTAAAAGACTCTAAAAATAGAGTCTATCAAAAAAAAATTTATCACTAAATTATGTGATACAACAAAAAAATTGTGATCGTAAAAATCTTGTTGAAATTGTAAACGCTTTGCAAAAAAGCACCTGTGACAAGAAAATTAGAATGGTTACTCTTTATAGTTATGCCTCCTACTTTCATTCACTTTATTATTTTAGGTTTTTAAGAGGAGTTAACAGCCATAGCAAAAAGGAATAAAAAAAATGAACTCTATAGACACTTCATCTGGCTCCCTCACAGAATATTCCGTTTGGGATCGTACCACTCGCTGGTTTCACTGGATTAATGCCTTAGCAATTATAGGGCTTATTGGAGTAGGCTTAGTGATTTTATATGCCAAAGCACTTGGCGTTAGCACTGATGGCAAAATCCTACTCAAGACAATCCACGTTTATATCGGTTATGTGTTTTGCCTGAATTTAGCGTGGCGGATTATTTGGGGATTTATTGGCAACAAATATGCTCGTTGGAAAGCAATTTTGCCCGGCAAAGGTTTTTTCACTACGCTACATGAATACAAAACCGGATTTCGTACTGGCAATATCCAATATTATCAAGGACATAATCCTGCCGCTAAATTGATGATTATGTTGCTATTTGTGCTATTGATGACACAGGCAATCACCGGCTTAGTACTGGCAGGGACAGATATTTATTTTCCACCTTTTGGTCAAACGATTAAGGGATGGGTTGCTGAGGATGTCAGCAAAATTGAGGTGTTAAAACCTTATTCCAAGGAAAACGTCAATAAGGAAAAATTTGCTGAAATGCGAGCTTTCCGTAAACCTTTTATCATCACTCATGTTTACACCTTTTATATCCTCTTGATTTTTATTGGCTTACATATTACTGCTATTGTCGTCACAGAAATTAGGGAAAGGAGTAGTTTGATTTCTGCCATGTTTACCGGGCGAAAGGTTTTTCCTAAAAAACCGGTTGATGCTGAGGATTAGCTAAATGTATTCAGCAACAGGGGTAATTAAAAATGGGGAGTGAATTTTTTGCTTGCCAAAATAAATTTTGGACTCCATTGAAATTTTTCGCAAATTAAGTAATTGATTGTAATGTGGAGTGAATGCTAATTTTTGCTTGCCAAAATAAATTTTGGACTCCATTGAAATTTTTCGCAAATATTTTAAGTAATTGATTGTAGGGTGTATAACAACTTAGGAACGTGCATAAAATAATTTACCCATTAAGTCGAGTCAAACCTGTCAGGTTTAGTTGTCGATGTTATTTTGTACATGTTCTTTATCAAGCTTTTGTTTAATACTTTTTAATTATGCTAAGGAGCAAGAATGAAAACAACAAGGTATAAAATTCAATTTCCACAGGCTGATGTTCATAAACTCAACCAGGATGAGTCATTTTTTTATCTGACAGAACAGAATAATCGAAGAAAAATCCGTTTTCACGATTACAATGAGATATACAAAATGCCCGGCTTATATGAACAAATATTTTATGAGCGTCTTAAGTGCAAATCACCGACAAAAGTGTCGGAGATACTCAAATCCACCGTGTCTCAATCTCAGGACAACTTCTCCGAGCTTCGGGTGTTAGATTTGGGAGCGGGTAATGGGATAATGGGTGAGGAATTGAAGAAATACGGTGTTTCACGGCTTGTGGGCGTTGATATTATTCCTGAAGCGTATGATGCTGTTGTACGTGATAGACCCGATGTGTATGATGATTTCTTTATAGCAGATTTCTGTCATTTAACCAATGAACAAAGAGAAAATTTGGAGTCTTGGTCATTCGATTGCCTGACAACTGTTGCCGCGTTAGGATTCGGAGATATTCCTACAAAAGCATTTACTGAAGCTTTTAATATTCTTCAAAGTGAAGGATGGGTTGCATTTAATGTTAAGGAAACATTTCTTGACAGTAGTGATACAACAGGATTTTCTGCGACTATACGAGAACTCATTTTTTCCGAATATCTGGATTTGTATCACCTTGAGCGATATCGCCACAGGCTTTCAATAGAAGGTGAGCCTCTGTACTACTTTGCTATAGCCGGACGGAAAAATGGTGATATTCCAAAAGATTTTTTAGACGCAATCGAAAAATAATTAGCCTAACCCACCCAAAATTTATGGACGGCCAGTATAACACGAAAACATCAAGTGTTAAGTCTAAAAAAGCTGTTTGAAATATTGGATATTATCAAAATTCGGTATCAAACCTTCGAGGTTTCTAAAATCTCGAAGGTTTTTCTTTGATATAGCGTTTTCCGATTGGATAAAGTACAACCTCCCCTAAATCCCCTCCTTAATTAAAGAGGGGACTTGTACCAGACGCAATCGGAAAACGCTATATACTGAACGTGGAAACAAATTTAACTTTTAGTCGGAGTCCAAAATTTATTTTGGAAACCGCCAAACTAAAGTTTGGATTCCTACTATCACCCGAAAATTTACGGATGGTAGGAATTTTTCTGATTATAACGAATTTTGGGGACACCCCCTTTTTACCCCCCTAACCCCCCGTACACAGGGGGAAGTCCCAAAATAGAAAAATTAAAGCAAAGTGTCGAATGATGTTTGGTTCCACCCGTGTACGGGGGGTTAGGGGGGTGTCCCAAAAATCTGTTACAATCAGGAATTTTTTTGGAAAATTCTATGGTATAACGTTCACCAAGGGAGAACAGATAATGAAATCATTTTCTCAATGGACAAAGGAAGAAGTCGAAACAGAATTTCATCTGAAAAAAGAGCTCAAAAAAAACAAGGTACTTCAAGATTGGTTAACCATTACACCAACAGTTTCTACTGATGAAAAAAAACGCTTAAAACAATTATCCCAAAAATTATTGAATCACGTTCACGATTGGAATGAAGAAGAATTAAAAGTCTATTTTATCGCATTTTTATTAGATTTTATTGATTTTTATCAAGAATCTTATCGCCCTTTTATGGAACGTGATTTATCGGTTGAGTATGAAAAAGGTAAACGTTTATGGGGGAATGCTGATTTTTTGGTGGCTTCTGGTACACAATCTCCAAAAGAACCCTTTTTTTTCATTCATGAATATAAAAAACAACTAGATACATCAAATGATCCGCTGGGACAATTATTAGTAGAAATGGTGGCTGCCCAAAAACTCAACTTGTCAAATCATCCCATTTATGGTGCTTATGTGATTGGTCGTCATTGGTATTTTGTGATATTAGACGAAACAACTTACGCTGAAAGTCTCGCTTATGATGCAACAAAAGAAGAAATTATAGAAATTGTCAGCATTTTACGCCAGACCAAAACCATTATTGATCAAATGATTCTAAAAACCTCCGAGGTTTCCAAAACCTCGGAGGTTTGACTCCAAACATTTTTCTGAAAGTCTATAGAGGAGAAAATTTTAATGCAGCTAGAAGAGTTAGGTTTTAATCATTGGTTTCAAGAAAGAATGGATTCTACGAATGTAAATGATTACCAGATAGCAAGAGTTATTAGTGTCACTAAAAAAGGGTATATCATTAGAAATGGAAAAAAGGATGTTATTGCTGAATTAACGGGAAAACTTATGTTTTCTGCAGAATCGAAGGTAGATTATCCTACAGTGGGTGATTGGGTTTATGCACAATATTATGATGACGACGCTTTAGCTATCATTCATGAAATACTTCCGAGAAAAACAATATTAAAAAGAAAAACCTCAGACAAAAGGATTAAATTCCAATTGCTGGCTGCCAATATTGACACAGCCTTTATTGTTCAATCTCTTGACTCCAATTACAATCTCAGGCGATTAGAAAGATATTTGGTGATGATTAATACCGCTAATATTCGCCCAATCGTGTTACTGAGTAAAAGTGATCTATTATCGAAAGGCGATGTAGAAGAAAAGGTGGCTGATATTCATAAATTGATGTCTAGTGTCCAAATAATTGCTTTTAGTAATAAAAGCAATTTTGGTTTACACCAAATAATAGAATTATTGGTTCCTAAAGAAACTTATTGTTTGCTAGGTTCATCAGGTGTTGGGAAAACTAGCCTGTTAAATAACCTTTTGGGTGAAGCACAATTTGATACCCAGCCAATAAGAGAGAAAGATGGAAAAGGCAGACATACGACTACTCACCGTCATTTAAATATGTTAAAAAATGGTGCCATGCTCATAGATACCCCCGGCATAAGAGAAATTGGTAACTTTGGGGTAGAATCAGGCATCAATGATACTTTTGATGAAATAGCAGAGCTATCAAAACAATGTCGATATAATGACTGTTCTCATACACAAGAAAAGGGTTGTGCAGTCTTGGCTGCACTACAAGATGGTACAATTTCTCAAGAACGCTATCAAAACTATGAAAAGATGAATAAAGAATCGGCTCACTATGAAAAATCATATTTGGAAAAACGGCGTAAAGATAAGCAGTTAAGCAAATATTATAAGTCAGTGATGAAAGGTAAAACCAAACGTAGGTAATGATACCTAATCAAACGAGCAACTAAAGAAAATGTTATTTTAACTAATTGACTCCTATGAATTAATTCGTTTATCCACGTAATTCGTTGTACTTATCGACATCTGTTATACTAAACCAATATTATATCTTCATCACGATAGCATTTGTCCATTTAATATAAACTTATATTTTATAGTCGTTCCCAAGAGGAAAAAATATGAGTACTTTATCAACTATAGCACCACTCAAGGCTCGGCAAGAAGTTTTCATTCGCACTGACTCTGGTTTCAAAGCACCAGAAATGCGTTTAGACTCCCCACACCCGGTAACTCGTACCAAACCAAAACAGGTGACAGAAACAGAATATTGGGAAAATTACTACGATGATCCTGAAATCATTTATGAATGGAATAATGGAATTCTTGAGGAAAAAGGCGTGTCTGACTTAGATACAACAGCAATGTATGGATGGCTTTTTGAATTAGTGGGACATTATCTGAATACGCATCCTGTTGGCAGACGGATATTTTTGGAAACGGGATTTCGTATGCCCTTACCTCATAAAACGGTAATTCGTCGCCCTGATTTAGGGGTAATACTTGACAAAGACGCAGTGCCATACCAGCCGACTGATAACTCCTATCGAGGTATTTGTCATTTATGCGTTGAAGCGATTTCCGATTCTAAGAAAAAATATATCACCCAGGATACTTCAGTTAAATTTGAAGAATACCAAACTGCGGGTGTTCAAGAATACTTCATTCTGTATTCCAAGGATATTTATCTCGAATTTTACTGTCTTAACGAACAGGGTTTGTATTCTCCCATCAAGCGGATAAAAGGTGATGTGATTCAATCTACCGTGTTGCCAGGCTTTCAATTTCGGATTTCGGATTTATTTGCTCAACCTCTTCCGAAAAAGATGGCTTTTGATCCCATTTATGAAAAATTTGTTATGCCTTATTATCAAGAAGAGAGACTGCGAGCAGAAGCCGAACAAAGATTACGTCAAATTGCTGAAGCAAAGGCTAAAGAAGAAACACAACGAGTAGAAGCTGAACAAAAATTACGTCAAATTGCCGAAGCAAAGGCTAAAGAAAAAACACAACGAGTAGAAGCTGAACAAAAATTACGTCAAATTGCCGAAGCAAAGGCTAAAGAAGAAACACAACGAGCGGATATTGCCGAAACAAAGGCTAAAGAAGCCGAGGACAGAATTAGGTATCTTGAAGCCGAATTTACACGTTTTAGAAAAAGCTAAAAAGATTCTAAGGCTGGTATGGTGGATGACGCTGGAGTCCTTTCGAGATTTGGAAAGCCCAAACCTAAAGGTTTGGACTCCAGTACCCCTATTTTGAAAATAAGGCATTTTTTAATGAATATAAAAATCGCGACCATTTCTGATTTAAAATCAATCACTGAAATATATAATCAAGCAATTGATGAGGAGTTTTATACTGCTGATTTAGATCATATCACTGTGTCTGATAGGGAAAAATGGTTCAAACAACATAGTCCTCATAAATACCCAATATTTGTTGCAGAAAATAAATTTGTTGCAGAAAATAAAGCAGAAAATAAAAATGTCATTACTGGTTGGTGCAGTTTAAGTTCTCATAGGCCAGGCAGAAAAGCACTAGAATCGGTTGCAGAAATAAGTTTTTATATTCATAAAAATTTCCGAAGACAGGGTGTAGGGAAACAGCTTATAGAATATACTCTAAGAGAAGCTCCTAAATTAGGTTTCAAAAATTTATTTGCTCTATTGATTGATCTCAATAATGCCAGTATCAATATACTAAAAAAATATGGCTTTACTCAATGGGGACATTTACCTGAAATAGCAGATTTCAATGGCAAGATATGTGGACAATTTATATATGGAAAGAAGTTGTAACAAAGAATCATGATTGTTAAAGTCCATCTTCGTTTAGGACAATCTTAATTTATTTATCTCTGTAATCCATTGTACTTAAATTTATGAATACTCAAGAACTCACCTTAATTATTTTTTTTGTGGTAGCTGTTCAGGTTGCCATTTTTGCTTTAATTGCATCTTATCGGCATTGGCTGTCCTACGAGAAACTGAAAAAGCGTTTGGATTTTCTTGAAGACCACCAGGAAGATGCTATACCACATAACAGATTATCTGTTTCATCACTAAAGCCATTATGGACTGGGTTTCGTGATTTTCGAGTTCAGCGTAAAATGGCCGAAGATAAAAAGGGGACTATTTGCTCTTTTTTTCTAATGCCAGTTGATGAAAAACCACTACCCTCATTCAAACCGGGACAATTTCTGACTTTTCAATTGAATATTAAAGACGGGCAAACATCAAAAAAAGTAGTGAGATGCTATTCGTTATCAGATAAACCAAGTCCTGATTACTTCCGTGTGACGATAAAAAGAGTGCTGGCTCCTTCAAGAATTTCTGATGCGTTGCCTGGAATAGCATCTAATTATTTCCATGATAAAGTACGTGAAGGTGATATTTTAGCTGTCAAAGCACCGGCTGGTCATTTTTATTGGGAGGCGGACGAAAAAAAGCACCCTATTGTTTTAATCGGGAGCGGAATCGGGATTACGCCAATGCTCAGCATATTAAACGCCAACATTCACAGTGATTCTAATCGGGAAATATGGTTCTATTACGGTGTTCGCAATAGTGATGAACACATCATGAAAAATTATTTAGAGGAGGTCGCAAAAACGCATCAAAATTTACATCTGCATGTTATCTATAGTAAACCCAAACAACAAGATAGCAAGGGAACTGATTACTATCATGAAGGCCATATTGATGTTACTTTATTGCGTATGACCTTACTTTTAAAACCCTATCAGTTTTATGTTTGTGGACCTAAACAAATGATGGAAACGCTTGTGCCTGATTTGAGCGCGTGGGGAGTTCCCGATTCAAACATCCATTATGAAACATTTGGTCCGTCTTCTCTTACTAAACAGGAAAAACCAACTCCCTCATCTGTAGAGGCAGAAACGCCATCAGAACTCACCATTACTTTTAGCAACTCAAAAAAAACCTGTCAATGGAATAACAGTGCCACTTCATTGCTTGAGTTTGCAGAAGAAAATGGAATACCTATTGATTCAGGATGTCGTGCTGGTAACTGTGGCTGTTGCCAAACTGCAATTGAATCAGGTGAAGTGGAATATGTCCAATCACCAGATATTGTTCCTGAACCAGGTACCGGTTTACTTTGTGTTTCAGTACCTAAGACTCATCTCACTTTGTCAGCTTAATAATAATTATGAACAATTCATTATTCCAGAAAGAAGTTGTCCCGTTTTTCTTGATGTTCGCTTTATTGATAGTTGCAACTGTTATAGTGGACTTCCTACTGCACCAATTTCAGTTGGTTTGGATTGGACGTTATTTGGGAATTCCTGGCACTATTTTTATTCTCTTATCATTTTTTTATACTTTGCGAAAACGCAAGATGATTCAGGTTGGAAAGCCAAAATTCTGGGTCAACTTGCATGGGCTTCTCACTTGGGTTGGAACACTTATGATCTTGGTCCATGCTGGTATTCATTTTAACGCAATTTTACCTTGGTTGGCTATTATTGCCATGCTCATCAATGTGATTAGCGGATTGACAGGAAAGTTTTTATTGAATAGGGCACAAAGCTATTTGTTCTCCAAAAAAGACGATTTATTGCAGAAAGGAATGTCTTCAAAGAGTATAGAAAAAGAGATATTCTGGGATGCAGTGACATTCGATGTCATGAAAAAATGGAGGACGGTGCATTTTCCTATTACGTTAGTTTTTAGCGTCTTGTCCCTCATTCACATCATCAGTATTTTTCTATTTTGGGAGTGGAAATAAACATGGTTAAATTTCTCGTCAGACTCAACCTGTTAGCTTGTATATTCCTCGTTTTTTGGTATCCTCATTTGATGGTGAGTCCGGGGCTACTCATGGAAGGACACCAAGACTTAACGACAGATTGTTTTTCATGTCACACCCCTTTCATAGGAAGTGCTTCTGAAAAATGTATTGCTTGCCATTCCGTTGCTGAAATTGGTTTAATGACAACAAAAGGCGTGACAATTCAGCCAAAAACTGAAAAAAATGTTTCATTTCACCAAGAACTGATCGAACAAGATTGTGTTGCTTGTCATACTGATCATCATGGAAGAAAGGTATATCAAACTATTCAACGCTTTTCTCACGAATTGCTCAGAGAGCAAAACAATTGTGATACTTGCCACCAGAAACCGGTAGACGCTTTACACCAAGAAATAGCTGAAAATTGTGACCAATGTCATAGTCAAGCCCGGTGGAAACCCGCAACATTTGACCACGACAAGTATTTTCGATTTGATTCGCACCACGATACAGAGTGTGTCACATGCCATTTAAAGAGTGATTATAGCCAATATTCTTGTTACGAGTGTCATGAACATAGTCCCTCAAACATAAGAGAAGAGCACCTTGAAGAGGGTATTGACGATTATGATAATTGTACGGAATGTCATCGTAGTGGCGATGAGGATGAAGCCAAACGTCTTTGGCGATCAAAAGGCGGAGAATCATCAAATAATGATCACTCAAGTGATGATGGCTCAAGTGATTAGCTTATGAATGTCACATTGACTTGCTAAAAGTCGTCACTGATAAAATTAAACATATCCAAAGGAAAAAATACACCAACATGACGTTGAACATGACGTTGAACTTGTCTGATTACAGTCAAGAAGAGGCAGCACTTATTAAAGAGTTTTGTGAGGAACTCTACGAATACGCCTTTGTTGCCAAGTGTTTTTTCAATAGGGATAAAAATAAAATACATCTGACTTTGCAAACAGCACAGCCAGTTGTCAATTTTTTTAATGGGGAATGGCTAGAATGGTTTGCTTTTATGAAATTGCTCGCTTTTTGTCATGAACATAAGATTAGTTTTGCTGGTTTAAGAAGTTTTATTATCCAATTTTCTAATAATGATAAAAATGAATTGGATACCTTTTTTTTGATAAATGGTGTTATACCGGTATTTGTGGAATGTAAATCGGGTGAATTTAGACCCTTTATTGACAAATATATCAAACTACGCAAGAGATTGAAAATGGATAAGAAACACTTCTTTATGCTTGTGCTTGGATTGAGTGATGAGCAAATTCAAGGATTAACTCGTATGTTTAATATTACCTTTGTTAATGAAAAAACTTTTGTTAAGCAAGTTTCAGCATTGTTGGTATAATTAGGCAGCCACGTCAAGGTAAAAATCAATATATTGATTTAAAAGATATTTTCTATGGACAAGGTATGACTCCTGAAGAACAAAGTAAATTATGTGTACCTTTTACTCGTATCAGTCAAGCGCGTGTAGAAGGACATGGTTTAGGATTATCTATTGTACAGCGTGTCATCAATAAGGAATCAGGATTTAATAATATCCCAAACTAAGGAACGAGGATTTTATAAAATCCCAAACTAAGAATTTAATAATGTCCACGTTTAAACCTGACAGGTTTGGTTCAAGCATTTTTTCAGTTATTAAATCCTCATTCCTAAGATGATTCAAATCTTCAAAATCCAGTTTGCCAAAGCTGAAGCTTTGGACTCCAATAACCAGTCACTATGAATATTTATACTATAATTTTAACGCATTTTTTTTTAGTCATTGTCTCATTGCCCAGTTGGGCTTACCCACCTTTGCAACCATTGATAGATGCCGCAAAATCGGGAGATACTTTGCGCCCGCCACCGGGGACTTATTCTGGTCCTATAGCAATAGAGATTCCTATCACCATTGATGGCAATAATCAAGTAACGATTGATGGCGGTGGTAAAGATACAGTGGTTTATTTGGATACTGATGGGGCGCAATTACGTCATTTACATCTGACTAATTCTGGTGAATCCCATAATCAAATTGATGCTTGTATTCAAGTACGTGGCAATTTCAATGTTATCAAAGACAATGTGCTTGATAATTGCTTGTTTGGTGTAGATTTACAACAGTCGGATTACAATATTGTACGACGTAATCGTATCAGTTCTAAACCTTATTCACTTGGGTTGCGTGGTGACGCTGTTCGTCTATGGTATAGTGTGGGCAATAAAATCACCCATAATGAAATAAATAATTCCCGTGATACTGTTGTATGGTATTCTAAAGATAACGTGATAGCCGATAATGTTTCAAAGGGAGGACGTTACGCGCTACACTTTATGTATAGTCAATTTAATCGGGTAGAAAACAATATTTATCACGAAAATTCTACGGGTATTTTTTTGATGTATAGCGATGATGTGGAAATACGCGGTAACCAGATATCCCATTCATTGGGAGCAACGGGCATGGGTATCGGATTTAAAGAATCCAGTAATGTCATTATCGAAAATAATCGGATTGTTTACTGTGCCACAGGCATTTATTTGGATCTTTCTCCCTATCAACCAGATACGGTTAACCAAATTTATGCCAATGAAATTGCTTATAATAGTGTTGGGGTGTTATTTCATAATGACTGGCATGGCAATACCTTTAAACATAATCAATTTAAAGGCAATCATACTCAAATTTCTGTTCAAGGTGCGAGTACTGCCAGTCGCAACGTTTGGCAAAGCAACTATTGGGATGATTATACAGGTTTTGATCGCAACAGTGACGGTATCGGTGATACCCCTTATAAAAGTTATGCTTATGCTGATCAAATTTGGATGGATATTCCATCAACTCAATTTTTCAAAGGCTCAGCGGTATTAGAACTTTTAAATTTTTTAGAACGTCTTGCTCCCTTTTCTGAACCCGTTATGATCTTATGTGATCCAACCCCTTTAATTAATCCCTCTTCATTAAACAGAAATTTACTACAAAAACCTCAAAATTGTAATCCACATTAGGTAACCTCCCTTAATTTTTTTATGTGGACTCCAAACCTTTAGGTTTGGGCTTTCCTTATTAGGTAACCTCTCCTAATTTTTTTAAGTGGAGTCCAAACCTTTAGGTTTGGGCTTTCCTTATTTTTTTAAGTGGAGTCCAAACCTTTAGGTTTGGGCTTTCCTTATAACTTTGACAATGTACTAGGATTTTTACAAATACAAAAAAAATGATTATTTTTGAAAAAGTTTCTAAACAGTTTAAACGCCAACAAGTTTTAGATAACGTCACTTTCCAGGTAAAACCTGGTGAACATATTGCGTTAATCGGCTCTAACGGCGCAGGTAAAACAACATTGATGCGATGTCTTTTAGGTGAATATCGTTGTGAAGGCGCGGTAACACTTGATGGACTCAATCCACGTACACATCGGAAAACAGTGCTGGCACGAATCGGTTTTGTACCGCAATTACCGCCACCGCTTAAAATGCCAGTTAATCAATTGATACAGTTTGCAGCAGGGGTGTGTGGTAGTGATTCCAAACGTATAATAAACATCACGCAACAATTAGGGTTAGATATTCAAAGCATTTTACATCGCCCTTTTGTTAAATTATCTGGCGGACAAAAACAAAAGTTACTCATTGCTATCGCTTTGGGGCGTGACACTGATATTCTTATCATGGATGAACCGGCTGCTAATCTTGATCCAGAAGCCCGTCAAATATTTTTAGAATTATTGAAAGAAAAACAAGAACATGCAATTACCCTCATTTCTAGTCATCGCTTAAATGAGTTAACAACATTGGTCAGTCGGGTGTTAGAATTGGACATGGGTAAAGTTGTTTTAGATGGTTGTATTACTAATCATATCGGAGTAAACGGTGAGAAAAATACGCTATAAGACACGTTTTTTTTATCTTTTAACAAGCCTCATACTATTTAGTGCTTGTGATGATGGCGGAATAGTGAATATTAAATGGGATAGAGACAGTTGTGAACGCTGTCGGATGGTTATTAGTGATCCACATTTTGCGGCTCAACTTCGTGGTGGTCCCAAAAATAAAGCCTATCTATTTGATGATATTGGCTGTGCAGTGCATTGGCTTAAAAAACAACCTTGGGGAGAAGATGAAAATGTTAAAATATGGGTAAAAGACTATCGTGATACTGAAAAATGGTTAGATGCTCGTAAAGCCTATTATGTTTCTCAACAAATCACACCAATGGACTTTGGCTTTGGTGCAACAAAAAAACCTGTAAAAGGTAGTATAGATTTTGAAACTGCCAAAACTCAAATCATGGCAAAAACACATAGACATCGTTTTGGTGGGCTTAAAACTACACCTTAATTGATCCAAACTCTGCGAATTAAGTTAATTTTTTTTCGTTTCACAGAAAAAAGCGTTGAAATGCAGATAGGTATTGAGTGGACACTTTTTTTTGCAAATATTTTTCATGCTATTTTTTTTGTCATGCAAATAGAATTATTGATATTCGTGTCTTGATGGGGTAATAATGAATTGTAATACTCAATCTTGTGTAATTTAAATTGAAAAATATATATTATGTTTAAAAAGTAGGCACTGGGGCCATTGAATGGGATTACTTCTAAGAATATAATAAATGCAACGTTTAAATAAACTGAAAAAGAAAATCAAATGACATTCTCAAGTCTATCCCAATTGTCAATCCCAAAATTATAAAACACATACAAACTATTTTTCGTTAAGAAAAACGAAATATTTATTATTGCCAAAATTGAGACTGGTTCAGTTCTATGTAAAATATATAAAAATTAATAGGTTAAAATATGGATTCAAAAATCAGCCATTAGCCTTGTTTATAGCGTTTCCCGATTGCGTCAGGTACAAGTCTCCTCTTAATTAACTGATGTTACGCAGATAGCTTTCAAACTGGAGTGCAAAATTGAGGACACCCCCCTAACCCCCCGTACACAGGGGGAAGTCCCAAAATAGAAAAAGCAAAGTGTCAAATGATGTTTGGTTCCACC
>JAUCGK010000471.1 GCA_030378085.1 Candidatus Parabeggiatoa sp. HSG14 | reverse complement strand
GTTAGAAAAACTCTTTCGTTTTCTAAAAAACTTTCAAATCACATTGGAGCCATTTGGTTTTTCATTCATCATTATAATGCTAATATCAATTAGATTTTATCACCACTACTTTGTGCAGGACTACCCAAAACTTTAATATCAAGTCCTTTGTGAATATTCGAGGGACTTAATAATGTGACTTTGGCACTAATGATTGACTGCTGTGGCCGACTTTTTATTAAATCTATTGTCAGTGTCCTAAAATTTATTATTAATTGTTAAACAAGAATTTAATTGACAATAATGAGATTATGATAATGATGCGTGTTTAAGAAATAATACTATAGCCTGAGTCACTTGACTTTGTCCTAAAAATATTTAATAACTACATGATAAATATATTTATTATGTTTCAAAAATGGTGCAAACTCATATGACTCAGGCTATAAGATGAAAGCTACGTTCTATGTAGCCATAGCAATCTTAATCAGAAATTTTAGTCTTGATCCAATTTTCCCTTTTAATCAAAATAGATTGTAAAAAATCCAAATTATCCATATCCGCATCGCCAGTAACAAGCACCAGTTCATATTTTTTTGCTGTAGCCGCAATTAGAATGTCCATATCATCTACTGGTTTTCCTAATTTTTGTAATTCGGCTTTTATTTTGCCAAAAACTTCCCAGACTTCTTGATCAACAAGTAGGGGTGAAACGACATTTTTTAGTATTTGAATTCTTTTCAAGTTCTTGGTTTGGTTTTGCGATTTTTCAGCACCAAATAAGAGTTCACCAAGAGTCGCCTCGCTCATGCAAAGGATGGCATTGCCTTTGATTGATTCAAATCTTTCAATGATTTGCTGTTGTTTAGGCGTTCGTTTTTCTTCTGCTTTCGCACGCGCATTCATGTAGATGATACAGACATTGGTATCTAATAAACGTCCTTCAGAATTTTCTATCATTATTTATTCATCAAAAAAATTGTGGGGATATTGTTTGTTTTTCCGGGCAGATATGATGTCATTTGTCCATTCTAAGTCTTCATCGCCCAGTTCTTGTAGAGATAATGACATTTGTTTTCTTTGTTCTTCGGTAACAATGGGGAGTTGTAAACTTGGTTGTCTTTCTAAAGAGAACTTTTCCATAAGTTTGTTCTCCTGAAAAAACCAAAAATTCCGCAAAATCTCTTCTGGCGAATTACCCATAAAAGCATGAGGATTATCAGTAATAAGCCGTTTAATCGCTGTCTGAATATATTCTGGATGTAAGTTATTAGTTGGTTTATTAAATCTCATTTCTACTGAAAATTGAAAATTTACCTTCACCACTTCAGTTTCTGCTTGCATAATTTTTATATCCTCATAAAATAGTCGTGAGTCGTATTATAGCATCAGCTACCTAACTATACGCCTGTTCCTCACTCCCTACAATAGAAAAGCTGAGATTTTGGGGATAAAATTATTGGAGTTATTTAATTTTGGGGAAAAAAATGTTTTTTATTGGGCAGGTGATAATAAAGATAACTTTAATTGTAAAAATTTACAATCAATTGATTTTACAAATGAAAAAAATGAACTTGAACATGAATTAGACAAAGCGCGTCTGCTATTGCAACAACAGGACAAAGAAATTGCTTACTTAAAGGAAATTATTAGTCTTATAAAAAAAGAAAATGTGGTGTCAGTTTGAGTTTATGGAATCGTTAAATTGGTAATTTTTAATTTATTTAGTATCACAAAAAAATGTTCAATCTATTGTATTCGTTGTTGTTTTTCAAATTCGTTGTACTCTTTATGTTGTACTCTTGTATCATTTGGACAGAGGATGCAGATAAAGCGAGCTCTGTACTCCCCCTGTATATTCGTTTAATCGTTCAGGTATTCAAAAATTGCCAAAATATTCCCCTCTCAATTGTGACATCTGGCAAGCATTTGTAAGTTTCGGCTTTTTTAGATGGATTGATAATTGTTAATTTATTTTCAATTTTTAACCCATTTTGCACATCTTCAGAAAATCTTGTATTTCTTCCTTCTCTACTTTAGTCACTCGTTTCCTGTCAATTTAAGACTGTTGAAAATACGACACCTCATTTATCTCCCAATTATAATACAGACTGATTATAACAGATTTTGGGGACACCAGACCCCCCTAACCCCCGTACACGGGTGGAACCAAACATCATTCGACACTTTGCTTTAATTTTTCTATTTTGGGACTTCCCCCTGTGTACGGGGGGTTAGGGGGGTGTCCCCAAAATTCGTTATAATCAGGATACAGACAGGAGGAATTTAATGCCACCACGTAAAAAGACACGCAAAACACGAAAACAGCCCAAGAAAGAAATACCCAAAAAACCAAAGAGAGAACTCCCAGAGCACGACAAAAGTTATAAAAAACTATTTTCACACCCTCAAATGATTCAAGATTTGCTCGAAGGATTTGTTGCAGAGCCTTGGGTGGCGCAATTGGATTTCTCAACGTTGGAAACGGTAAAAGATAGTTTTGTCAGCGATAACTTGCGTGAACGCCATGATGATATAATTTGGCGATGTCGTTGGGGGAAAAAGTGGTTGTACGTTTACTTACTGATTGAATTTCAATCCACCATTGATGAGTTTATGGCAGTGCGACTTATGGTTTATATTGGTTTGCTCTATCAATATTTGATTGAAACTCAAAAACTGACAGCCACTGACAAACTGCCCCCCGTTCTCCCCTTAGTCATTTATAATGGGAGTAAACGTTGGGAGGCTGCCAAAGATATCAGTGAACTTATTGAAGAAGTACCCAGGGGGTTAAAAAAATATCGCCCTCATTTACGTTACCTGTTAATTGATGAAGGAACTTACGGTGAATCACAATTGACACCATTGATGAAAAATCTCGTCGCTGCCATCATTCGTTTGGAAAATACACGAACTTATGACAATGAACAAGAAGTCGCTTTAGCGATTCAAAAGGTTGTAGTTTTGTTGATAGACTTGTTAAAAGAGTCAGAATTAGCTCCCTTACGACGTGATATTGTGACGTGGTTATTACGGGTTTTATTACCCAAAAACGTCCCCAATATACCAATTCCAGAAGTTGTCGAACTACAGGAGATGAACACGATGTTATATGAAACCATGCAAAATTGGTATAAAGAAGCTGAAGTACGTGGCGAAGCGCGTGGCGAAGCACGTGGCGAAGCGCGTGGCGAAGCGCGTGGAAAAGTAGTAGGCAAAGCCGAAGGAAGAGTGGCGGGCAAAGCCGAACTGGTTATCAATTTGCTTGAAACCAAATTTGGTGTTTTACCAGCATCAATACGAGCAACTATCGCTCATTTTGATTCCGAAACGCTGTTAAAATGTTCACAACGGTTATTCACAGCAAAAACGGTGCAAGAAGTCATTGAACCCTCTTTATCGCAAGGGGCATCAACTTAAAGCGAATGACACAGATTGTATATAATAAGGAATTAGATTGTGGTGATACTTTGGTTTAATCCTTTCTTATATACAATCCTTGTAGTTCAGGAGGAATTTTATGCCACCACGCAAAAGAACGCCAAAAAAGCGAAAACAATCAAAGAAAGAAATACCAAAAAAACCAAAGAGAGAAATCCCTGAACACGATAAAAGTTATAAAAAACTTTTTTCCCACCCTCAAATGATTCAAGATTTGCTCGAAGGATTTGTCGCGGAACCTTGGGTAGCGCAACTGGATTTTTCCACGTTGGAAACAGTAAAAGATAGTTTTGTCAGCGATAACTTGCGTGAACGCCATGATGATATTATCTGTCGAGTGCGTTGGGGGAAAAAGTGGTTATATGTTTACTTACTGATTGAATTTCAATCCACTATTGATGAGTTTATGGCGGTGCGACTCATGGTTTATATTGGTTTGCTTTATCAATACTTGATTGAAACTCAAAAACTGACAGCAACTGATAAATTGCCTCCGGTTCTCCCCTTAGTCATCTATAATGGTAGTCAACGTTGGGAGGCTGCTAAAGATATCAGTGAACTCATCGAAGAAGTCCCTGGGGGTTTAGAAAAGTATCGCCCTCATTTACGTTATTTGTTGATTGATGAAGGGAGCTATGGTGAATCACAACTGACACCGCTGATGAAAAATTTAGTCGCCACTATCATTCGTTTGGAAAATACACGAACACACGACAACGAACAAGAAGTTGCTGATGTAATTCAACCGGTTTTAGTTTCCTTGATAGACTTATTAAAAGACTCAAAATGGACTCCTTTCAGACGTGATATTGTGACCTGGTTATTACAGGCTTCATTACCCAAAAACGTTCCCAATACACCCATTCCAGAAGTTGTCGAACTACAGGAGATGAACACAATGTTATATGAAACCATACAAAATTGGTATAAAGAAGCTGAAGTGCGGGGTAAAGCCGAAGGAAGAGTGGAAGGCAAGGCTGAATTGGTTCTCAACTTGCTTGAAACCAAATTTGGTGTTTTACCAGCATCAATACGAGCGACTATCGCTCATTTTGATTCCGAAACGCTGTTAAAATGTTCACAACGGTTATTCACGGCAAAAACAGTGCAAGAAGTCATTGAACCCTCTTTATCAAAAGGGACATCAACATAAAGTGAATGACACGGATTGTATATAATAAAGAATGAGATTGTGATAATACCTCGGTTTAATCCTTTTTTATATATAATCCTTGTAGTTAAGTTGGAAACGGTGAAAGATAGCTTTGTCAGCTCGTAGGTTGGAGTTCGCAAACTCACTCCAACACCATTTCACACCAACTATTGAATGTTGGGCTTACCGAAGTCAGCCCAACCTACGTGCTAATTATAGTCGCTTTCAAGCTCGTAGGTTGGACTGACTTCGGTAAGTCCAACATTTCGTCATTATTCTCTCTCTATTAGATGTTGGAGTTCGCAAGCGAACGAAAACCTACGAGATAAAATTTTAATTCAAAATTCAATAAGTTATCTCGTTCCCACGCGCTGCGTGGGAATGCAGAAGCACCGCGGTGCGGATATCCTTTTTCTAGTTCCCACTCGCCTTCGTTAACCTCAATTAAGATTAGGCGTTGTCATCGCCAAAGCAAAAGGCAACACGGGACCACTACCTGTCTGTCGTAGCAATGCTGCTATAATCGTTAATGTCCAACGCGAATCAATCATATCGTCTATTAATAATACGGCTTGTTGCATTCCTTGCCAAGGTTCAACCGCAAAAGCATTGGCTAAGTTATGTGCTTGTTGATAGCTGTTTTGCATTTCCTTTTGTGGATGAGTATGGCGTATTTTGCGAATGAGAGGAACAAAAGGTAGGTTAAGCGCAATGGCTAAGCGTTGAGCAAAGTCAGGCACTAAAGTGGGATGATTTAAAGAAGGTACACACGTTACCCAACGTGGAACAGGATTAGGCTGCCAACCTCGTTGTATTAATTCTACTGAAGCCGTTACTAAACTATCATCAAAACGGCCATCTTGCTGTTTACCTCGTTTGACTAATTCTCCCCAACCGGCATCTCCCCACAAACATAAAACCCGTCCCTGTTCTGCTCTTAACTTTGGTGCAATATTTTTTCCTTGCCATCCTGCAAATCCTTCTTTAGTGGGCCATTGTTTACGTGGTTCAATCACTTGAGTGCTATGTTGCATGAGAAATTGCATAGCGAAAGTTGCTCTTTGCTCAGAAAATGTAAACGGTATCAAAGGTTTTTGCAAGCAAGAAGCACAACGTCCACAGCTCTCTCCCTGTGGATCATCTAATTCCCGCGCCAAAAAAGCCATTAAACATTCTTTAGTATGCAAGTATTCTGTCATGCGCTGTTGTTCTTGATAGCGCGTTTTTTTTAAATTTTCAATTTTATTCCAATCTACCCTATAATTTACAGGAGTTGCAAACCACAAATTGCCATCCTTACTGACAGGGCTTGGTGTTTCCGTCATCAGTATTTTTAATACTTTATCTAGCTGACTACGACGTAAATTAACGTGCTGTTCCAATTGGGAAATGGTTAAACCTTTCTCTGCTTGATTGAGTGCAGTCAGTACTTCATTGATATGTGTCTGAGGGGGAAATGCAGTTTCAATAAAATAGCGAGTAATATGTTGATCTTCTTCACCGCTGAGTAAAATACCATAAGCTTGTGATAAAGCACGTCCTGCACGTCCAACTTGTTGATAATAATGCACAACTGAACCTGGACGTTGATAATGAATCACAAAACCTAAATCTGGTTTATCAAAACCCATGCCCAATGCCGAAGTAGCAACTAACGCTTTTAATTGATTATGCAATAGAGCTTGCTCTAATTCTTCACGATTTTCCTTTAACTCCCCATGATAAGCATGAGCATTAATCCCGCAAGCACGTAACCATTCCGTCAAACGTTGAGAATCACGCACGGTTAATGTATAAATAATCCCACTTCCTGGTAATTGTGGTAAATGCTCTACTAACCAAGCCATTCGCGCTGCTTGACTGGGAAGGTGAATATTTTGTAATTGAAGACTCGTTCGTGCCAAAGGCCCGCGTAAAACAGTGAGATTTTGGCCGAATTGTGTTTGAACATCAGCAACGACTCTGTTATTTGCAGTGGCAGTGGTTGCTAATACAGGAATATTGAGTGGCAATGCTTGTATAATACGCTTAATCCGCCGGTAATCTGGCCGAAAATCATGTCCCCAATCAGAAATACAATGTGCCTCATCCACAACAAATAAACCAATACGATCTGCTACTGGTAAAAGCATGGTTTCACGAAATTCATCATTGGCTAATCTTTCAGGGGAAATCAATAAAATATCAACCACATCGCGTTGTAATTGTTCAGTGATTTTTTGCCATTCGTTTCGATTTGTGGAATTAATAGTGACTGCTTTAACATTAATACGCTGTGCCGATTCAATTTGGTTACGCATTAAAGCTAACAAGGGTGAGACTAATAAAGTGGGGCCTGTTCCCTGTTCTCGTAATAAGCGCGTGGCCAAAAAATACACCATACTTTTGCCCCAGCCAGTGCGTTGCACAACCAGTAAACGTGTCCGCCTAGACACTAACGTTTCTATCGCTTCCCATTGCTCAGAATGAAAAGTAGCCGTTGGATTATTTAATGCCTGACGTAATAAACTTAAAGTGTTGTCCTTAGAAAATGGTTTGTTCATATTGTTCCCTTGTCCCAAAAACCTCCGAGGTTTCCAAAACGCTCTAAAGTCTATACGTCCAAAATAAATTTTGGACTCCCAAAATTGTGTTATTACGGAGTCCCAAATTTATTTTGGAACAAGTTACTCAATAAGGTAAATACTTGTTAATTTATGCTCAAGTACCTATATCGTAAATTTACTTTATTAATGTGATACTAAAACAAAAAGTAAGGGATATCCAAAAAATAATCCCAAAAAATGGGGCTAAAGCCTCATTCTAAAAGAGCAAAACTCTATGAGTTAAATAGCCTGTTAGGACTTTGCTCCCTTAGGATGGCTTTAGCCTTTTCATTTTGTTTGATTAATATCAATGTGTTTAATAATTTT
>JAUCGK010000255.1 GCA_030378085.1 Candidatus Parabeggiatoa sp. HSG14 | reverse complement strand
TTTCCAAAACCTGGCAGGTTTGATCGAAAAATTATTTTTCTGAATATCTATAGCTAAAGGCAAAAAAATTAAAAATCTTAGTATTTTAAAAAGTTACACCTCATCGATTATTTTAAAATCTTGTTCCTTGCTGGTAAGGATTAATTCTTTAAGAAGTTGTTCAATTTTATGCTTGTTACAACGTTGACCATAAATTCTTGTACAAAACTGAAGAATAGCCGCCATAAAATCTTCTTCTAAATCTTTTTTATCATTTTCTTGTACGTTAAGAAAAATAAGCTCACAATCAAGATGGTGACAAAGAAGTTCTACATATCTTACTCCAAACACTGCAAGCCGATCTTTATGTTCTATAACCAGCTTAGTTAATTTTCCTTCCTTTAAAACTTTATCCAGTTTTTTGCGAGAATCATTAAAACCAGAACCCACTTCTTTAATATTTAAGTGAGTTTGCCAACCCCTAGCATTACAAAATTGGATAAGTTTTTCTGATTGTTGTTCCAAATCGTTTTTATCTTCATAAGAATTTACTCTAGCATAAGTCACAACAAATTCATCTTTTTTCCGAGAAGCATCCAAAGGATTAGGAACTATAATGGTTCCTGTCTCTAAACGATAAGCACCTGGAATCTTTCCTTTACGAAAATGTTCCCAGGCGGTACGGTAGTGAATACCTTTTTCTTTAGCCCATTGAGAGAGTTTCATATACTTAAATATTTATGTATGACGATGAGAACAAAGTTTGGAAACCAGAAAATCTCCATTATTTCCTTAGTAATAATTGCTCTTTTATCTAGGAAAGTTAGTTGCTTAGGGAGTTTTTCAGTCGTTTAATTTGGTCTTTAGAAAATTCTTCTGTCTTAAGGGGAGGAATATCTCCTTGTAATAAGTCACTTGCATATTTCTTAATTCGGTAATCTAGTAGTGTGTAGCCATGATATATTAAAGTATAAATTTCATCATCACTGAAGTTATCTAAGTCAGTTCTTATCTTGACTACTTGATCGACAAGTGTTTTAGGAAGACCATTATCTGTGTGATCCACCAAATTAACAAAAGCAATTTGGCGAAATTTATTAACCTTATTCGCTTCTTGACTAAAAAGTTGAATTTCTAAATTTTTGACAGCATTCATTGTGATGTTATAAGAACGAAGAAGGACGCTCACAGCATATTTTGAAGGAGAAATCGTATCCTCGAGTTGTTGAGACGCATCACTACATAAAATGTAATCACATTTTTCGTCAAAAACAGAAGTTAATCCCAAATTATCTCTGACACCACCATCACAGAGGTTAACACTGTTAACGTTTTTATAAGAAGGATTAATTTTCATTTCCTTCAAATCTCTCTTATTTAAAATCAAGGGAGCGAAAACGCCGGGTACTGCTGAAGAAGCAGCAACAGCATTTTTTATAGGGAAATTGGGTGCTGGGCTAAAACCAAATTTATCATCGCCTACAAGTTCCTTTTGGAATTTCCAAATTTTGCCTGTATTCAAACTGGTTGCATTAATAATAAGCTTTGGAGTATTTGGAAGTTCGCCTAACTTTTTTTCACCAAAAAAATACTTAGCATACTCTTCAGCCATGATATTGGTACGAGAATAAGTTGAAGAAAGAGTTTTAACAAATCGTAAAGGATGATAAGCCCATGACATAGTGAGTCCTCTGCCACGAAGATCAGCCTTAAGGCCCGTTTCAAAACCTGCTTCTATTTCTTTGATATTATCCCATTTATCTTTATTGAGTACATAATAGGCACCGACAATAGAACCTCCTGAAACGGTAGAAATCACATCTATCTTATCCAAAAGTTCTAATTCACTCAGTCGCCGAATGACACCCATGTGAAAAATGGAAGCTCGAAACCCGCCACCAGAAAGTGCTAAGCCAATTTTGCGTTGTTCACCATTCACTGTAATCATTTTTGCTCCTTTAAAAAACCATTACCACTCGTTCATGGTTACTTAATTCCTCATATAAAGCATCTAATTGAGTACGACTTTGAGCAGTAAAGGTGACAGTCACTGACATATATTTTCCACCACTACTTGTACGTTTCTTTACTGCTTTTTCTTCTATTTCTTCTATGCCATCACAGTGACGACGCACGATTTCTAAAACTAAATGATCAAAGTTTTCTCCTGCCCTTCCCATCACTTTTATTGGAAATTCGCAAGGAAATTCAAACAATTCTTCATTGTCTTTCTTTTGTAATGAGGAATTAAGAAATATTTGTTTTGTCATAATGAGAGGTTAGGAAAAAATTCAACCATTGGAACGTAATTTTTGTTTGTAATCTTGATAAATTTTCCAAACTTGTGACCACACAGCACCAGGTTGTCCTGTGCCAACTGGTTTATCATCGAGTCTGATGATTGGTATAATTTCACGGGTAGAACTCGTGATCCAGATTTCTTCAGCACAACGCAATTGCGTTTCAGGAATATCAGCCTCCTGACAAGGAAGTTGAGCGGCTTGCATTGCTTCAAGAATTAAATCACGAGTAATCCCTGGGAGGATAAATTGGCTTTTAGGAGGTGTAATAGCTACTCCGTTAACAACGACAAACACATTGCTGGCAGCACCTTCCATGACATAACCATCACGAATTAAAATCGTTTCAGCAGCACCAACTTCAACCGCTTGTTGACGTAATAAGACATTGGCTAATAAAGCAATTGATTTAATATCACAATGTTGCCAGCGTATATCGGCACAAGTAATCGCTTTCACACCTGGTGAGGGGAGTGGTGCTTTAATAGGGTCACTCATTAGAAAGACGGTTGGCACAACTTCAGTGGGAAAGTTATGATCACGTTTAGCAGGGCCACGTGTTATTTGCAAATAAATTGCTTGATCATTTCCCTTATTTTTAGCCACCAACATTTCCAATATCTCTGTCCATTGTTGACGAGTTTTTGGATTTTGTAATTTAATATTTTTTAAGCTATTTTCTAATCGTTGCAGATGTTCTTGCAATCGAAAAGGCTGTCCTGCATAAACAGGTATCACTTCATATACACCATCACCGAAAATAAATCCCCGATCTAAAACCGGTACTCGTGCCTCTTCTAAAGGCAAAAATTCACCATTAAGATAAACAATCATAGTTTTTCAATAAAAAATAAGAGTAAAGAGTCTACTAACCTTTTCCACAAATTACCTTTTTCAACAGAAGTAAGTGCGATTAAAGGACGTTCTGAAATTCGTTCATTATTCAAAGTAATTTTTAAAGTACCATAAATTTTTTTTTCGATAATTGGTGCTCTGATGTGCTTATCAATAAATAAAGTGACTTTTAATTGCCTATACTGGTCTGAGGGTATAGTGATATATAAAGGCTTTTCAAGCCCTAATTGTAACTGGTTGGTATTGCCTTGCCATACCCCGGTTGTGTCTATGGGTTGATAGGGTTGATACATTTGGTAGGTATCAAAAAAACGAAAACCGTAGTCAAGTATCTTTTCACTTTCTCTAGATCGAAGTTGTTTATTTTTTGCGTTCATCAGGACTGAAATCAAACGCATTTCACCACGCTTAGCAGAAGCAACTAAACAATAGCCAGCGGCATCTGTATGACCTGTTTTCATACCATCTACAGAAGGATCGCGCCCTAGCAAAATATTGCGATTGTGTTGAGGAATATTATTATAGGTAAACTCACGTTCAGAATACCAACGATAATATTCTGGAAACTCGCTTATTATATTTGTTGCGATACGTGCAATATCGCGAGCGGTACTATAATGTTGTTGTTCATCAGGCAATCCTGTGCTATTTACATAGCGGGTATTGGCTAACCCTAAACGTTGTACTTCCTCATTCATCAAACTCACAAAGGCTTTTTCAGTACCTCCAACAAATTCAGCCAATGCAACACTGGCATCATTACCTGATTGGATAATCATTCCTTTGAGCAAAAGTTCTACAGACACTTTGGTATCAACTTCAACATACATGCGTGAACCAAGGGTACGCCAAGCTTTTTCACTAATTTTAACAGTATCATTCAATTTGATTTTGCCAATACGAATTTTCTGAAACACCAAATAGGCTGTCATTAATTTAGTAAGGCTTGCAGATTCAAGACGCTCATCCGCATTTTTTTCCATAATAATCTTACCACTATGAAAATCTTGTAAAAAGTAAGAATGCGCTGTTATTGGCGGAGCTTGGGGCATCAAAGTTAAGTTAGCAAAAGCTTGAATAGAATATAGTGAAGTCAAAGCGAACAATAGCAGGTTCAACATTTTCATTTATTGTATTTCCTATTCCCTATGGAATGAGGATTTAATAACTTCCAACTTTGAGGCTCAAACCTGACAGGTTTTTAAAACCTGTCAGGTTTAAGATTCGGATTTTATTTAATCCTCATTCCTATGTTTATAAATAATGCTTTCATTTTTTTACTGATAACTGACAACAGGCAAACCACGCACTTCCACAAGTTGTGAAGGACGTTTAACGAGTCCTAAACGATGTGCTGCCTGGTAAGATAGTTTAATCAAGGCATTATTTTCTACCAAGTGATCATTGATTGTAACTATCACACTACGATTTGTGCGAAGATTTTTTACTTTTACTTGGGCTAAAAGAGGCAAGTTCGGGTGCGCTGCTGTCATACCATATAAATCATAAATTTGACCACTAGCAGTTTTAATGCCATGTTCCTCTATACCATACCAAGAAGCGTGTCCTCGTGCGACATAGCCACTGGTATCTGGTGATGGTTTTTTTTTCTCTAAAATAGGGTAAGTTTTTTGTTCTTGTAAGAAAGGTTGTTTGGTGTGTGTCTGATGAGTATTTTGGGGTTTCATCATCTCAACATCATTAGATGGTGCCAATATTGAGGCACAGCCACCAAGTTCAATGACTAATCCCAAAAAAATAGGGAGCCAAAGATGTCCAAAGTTAAAGCTTTGAATTCCAAATTTTAATTCTGGAGTCCAAAGCTTTAGCTTTGTGCCTTTTAATCTAAAAAAAAGATTAGCGAATTTGTGCATAACGTCTCGAAATTTCTTGAGCTAATTGATAAACAGCCATTGCATAACGTTTACTACGATTATAACGGGTAATGACATAATAATTTTGAAAACCTACCCAATAGGCAGTACCGAGTTCGGTTTCCAAATCTATAAACATGCTTAAAGTGCTTTTTGGCTCATCACCTTGATAGAGCAATCCTTTTTGCTTCAATTTTTGTAAAGTGTATTGAGGTTTAAACTTTAAACCAAGTAAGCCTTCTATCGCATTGGGACGCACCTGAGTAGCTACAATGACAGACTGTCCGGTTTGCCAGCCATGTTCATAAAAATAATTGGCAACACTCCCAATGGCATCAGTATTATTTGTCCAAATGTTACGTTTGCCATCACCATCAAAATCCACTGCATAACGACGAAAACTACTTGGCATAAATTGGCCTATTCCCATTGCACCAGCATAGGAGCCTTTTTTTACTAAGGGATCCATGCCTTCATCGCGTGTTAATAATAAGTAATGTTCCAATTCACTGCGAAAAAAATCTGCACGTCTCGCATAATGAAAGCTTAAAGTGACTAATGCATCAAGAACGGAAAAGTGACCTTTATTTGTACCGTAATATGTTTCTACCCCAATGATAGCAACAATAAATTCTGCAGGTACCCCATAAGTTGCTTCAGCTTGCCTAAGTGCTCTCGCATTTTTTTGCCAAAATTTGATGCCTTTCTTGATGCGTTTATCATTGAGAAAAATTTTTCGATATCGATACCAAGGTTTTGCCTTACGAGGACGAGGGCGAGGAGACATCAGTTTAATAATTTTTTTCCGCACTTTAGCTTTATCAAGTAATTGCGTTAAATAATATCTATCAAAGCCATGTTGATTAACCATATCATCAATAAATATATCAGAGCTGATCATTTTAGCAGTGGCACTAAAGCCACAAAGTAACAGTCCAATGAGTAGAAAAAATCTAAAATATCTCATTAACAAAGGTTTTAGTGTTATTAAAAATCTCATGTTGTTCATTTCTTAAAATTTATCAATTTATAAAATGCGAGTTCAAAAATAAAAAAGCTAAAGAAATTTCTTGAAGAATTTAGATAGTCAGGATCAATGTCAATAAAAAACGGAATACTTTTTGCTTAATGAGGATTTAATAACTTCCAACTTTGAGGCTCAAACCTGACAGGTTTTAAAAACCTGTCAGGTTTAAGATTCGAGTTTTATTTAATCCTCATTTCTAATCTATAAATTTTGTGGTTTTCTCATTTTTTTGTGAGATAAACTTAAACCTCTCAGAAATTTGATTTTTTCAAAAAAGTGATTTCCTTTAAAATTAAAAATATTTTAAATAACAATGAATTACAAACTTAGGCAAAAATTGTTCCATTTACTATTAGTATTTTGGCAAAGGTATTAGTTTAGCACTACCGATTAAAAATCTATACAACGCCCTTTCTTCTCCCAATCTCCGTAACGAGTAGGCTCTAAGCCCTTAGGACCACCAATTTCAGATTGTCTATTTTGAGAGGAAGTTTGTGTCGTGTCAACAATCAGATACTCACGAATTTGTTGAATCACAGGGGCAGTATTAGGGCGTACATTACGCCACAAATAAAATGACTCCGCTGCCTGTTCTACCAACATACCTAAACCATCTAAAATATGTGCTGCCCCTTGATTTTTTGCCCATTGCATAAAAGGCGTAGCAGTACTGGCATACATCATATCGTAGCACCAACCCCCTTTGGTTAACAACCCATTAGGCAAAGGAGGTAATTCTCCCTGTAAGCTGGCTGAAGTAGCATTAATAATTAAATCATACGATTGAGCTTGTAGAGCTTCATAAGTAGAAATAGTGATATTGCCAAAATCCGCAAATAACTCAGCCAATGTTTCTGCTTTAGATAGGGTGCGATTAGCAATAACACATTGCTTTGGCATAGTATCAAGTAAAGGCTCTAATACACCACGTACAGCCCCTCCCGCACCAAGTATCAATACACTTTTTCTCTCAATCTGACAACCATTATTTTGAATTAAATCATGTACTAAACCTATACCATCAGTATTTTCACCAATACATTGTTTTTTATCATCAAAACATAATGTATTGATTGCACCGGCTCGCTCAGCACGTTCACTCCGTTGATTAGCCAATGTCCATGCTGCTTGTTTAAAAGGTACCGTAATATTTAAGCCTTTACCACCATAAGCTTGAAACGATTGTACAGCTTTAACAAATTCACCTTCCTGTACCCCTACCAAGAAAGCATCATATTGCATAGCTTGCCCTGTTTGTTGAGCAAAGGCTGCATGAATAGCAGGAGATTTACTATGAGCAATAGGATTACCTATAACCGCATAATGATCAATTTGGAACCCCTTGAAAATGATTTAATGACTACCCCCAATAGCCAAATTATGGAGGTAGCTATATTGAGTAAAGTGCCAAATATAGGATATGAAAAAGTTATCAATGCATTACAACGAGATGATTG
>JAUCGK010000470.1 GCA_030378085.1 Candidatus Parabeggiatoa sp. HSG14 | reverse complement strand
GGGGGAAGTCCCAAAATAGAAAAATTAAAGCAAAGTGTCGAATGATGTTTGGTTCCACCCGTGTACGGGGGGTTAGGGGGGTGTCCCTAAAATTATTTGAAGTACAGTGCGTAACATCAGTTAATAATAAATATTATATTCTGTTTTAGTGAGGGCTAGTTTGCCTTAGAATAAGAATAGATTCACTAAAGTCATCAATTTCTTCCGAAAAGCCAAGATTAACGCTTAACTCAAGATTGTCATGTTCGTTGTTCTCTTGTTTCGTTTTAAGAGACTGACTTAACTTTTGAAGTAACCAGTGAGACTGAAAACTTGGAATCTAATTTTAAATTAATAATATTCAATAGGTTACAATAACATTTTAAATTTTATTATTTTTAAAAAATAGAACCTGGTACAGTTAAACTTCAGTCTAATTGATGTCAGGTGACTTCAAAATCGCATAAAAAACATAGCTGAAATTTAGTGGATTTGCATAGCTTGAATCATCCGACACAAATATCGATCCCATTGATTGATTGCTGAAACATCAATTGAATAATGTAAGGCTATATCAGAGATTCCAAGTTTTCCGAAGTTTTCAGTACCTTGATAATATAACTTTTGGCCACAATGTTTGAATATTCTTGAAGCAAAGCTTCATAAGCAGTGCGTTCCTAAGTAAAACTTAGGGACGATTTAGTTTGGGCGTTTGCCAAAGCTAAAGCTTTGGACTCCACGTTTAAAGTAAATTATCCCACGCTTCTAAAATTAAAGCGGCTTTGGTTTCAGCGTTGCGTCTTCTTTCCTTACGACCCATTTCATCCACTTCCTTTTGTTCAGCATCTTCTTCTGATAAGGGAATGTCTGCTAAACGATCAAAAATACCGCCTGTAATTGAACATTGCGCTTTAAATTGATCCAAAGAATTGTTGCGATCATGAAAACGATTATTGAGTTGACGTTGAAATTCAGCGGCAAAAGTGGCGGTGTAAAATGCAAATTCGTGAGCTACACGACGTTGTAAAGTCAAAATCACTTGTCGTTGTATCTTCATTACTTCAACAGCTGACCAATTAAAGTCTTGATTTTCATTAAAAGGCACTTTGTTGTTGTCAAAATTAAGGCTGTTTTGCTGCTGTTTCAGTGTATCTAACGAAGCACGTAGTTCAGAAGCGAGCGAAGTTAAACTAAACCAGTTTTTTAGACTCGCTTTTTCTGCATTGTCCAGTTTATCGCCACGTAAATAGTCTCGTTCTAAAATATCACGCACACTTTTGAAAGATTCATGCACTTGTTGACCACCGATTTCAATTTCTTGTTCTTCTCCGTCTAACCTTTCCAAAGTATCTGTCAAGGTTTGTTGAATCGCCTTCGTTGTCCATGTATCTAAAGTCGCTTCCAATTTGTGATATTGTCCTACCAACTCGGTTAAGGGCGTTGGTTGATTATCAACAGGTGCTATCCAACGTTGCGCCCATTCTTGCCAAAACTCATCTTCTAATACAGTGCGTAATACTTGTGCTTCACATAATTTAAGCGGATCAACAAACTCGTTATCCGTTTGATCGCGTGGCTCGGTGACTTGATGACCACGGTGCATTAAGCGAATTTTACCAGAACCCGCCCAATGACTCGTTAACATAAGCATTTTTTCCCAAAGCGCAATCACACGATCACGTGCTTCTTTATTATCAATGGCTTCTTCTGATTCGTTGCCCAAATCTTCTAAATCAATATCTTCCCGAAGTTTGGAGATTAATTCGCTGTTCAATTGCGATAAACTTTTTTTCAGTGAAGGACGCGCATCTTCCAGAATCAAATTCAAACCATTTTCTTTGAGCTTATCAACTAATTCTTCCCGCAAAAAACGAATACCACCATCTGTTTGATAAGCTTCTAACGCTTCTTTTAGCCTATAGTACTTGTCAATTTCAGGGGCATATTTTTGCCGATCTTGCGTTTTCAAATAACGGATGCTGGTTTTTAAATCCTGTAGCAATTGTCCGTAACGTGTGCTTTGTGTTTGATAAGTGCTTAAGTAGGTTTTTTCTTTGTTTGTTAACAATGAATTGTCAATCGACACTACGGGTGACAACAGAAAGTAATTCCACTCCTTTTGATTGGTAAACAATTGTCCCAAAATACTTTGATCAAAAACATCAAAACCTACCTTTAAGCCATCAACATCATCAATCTTTTGTTTAGAAAAAAAGTCTTGTACCCGTTGCCAAGCCCTTTGTTGAGCGTCAGGACAATGTGCTTCTTGTGCTTCATCTATTTCGGAAGGAAGTTCTGCATAATTGTCAAAGAAATTAATGGCCGGAATAAGCCGATTAGCTAATTGCTTCAGATGCCGTTTTGCTTCCATGATAATATCAATCAAAGGCTGGGTTTGAGCAATGGTTGGCTTATTTGCCGAGAAAAACAGCATATTCACATGAGCTTCAGGCAATTTTTTAAGACCTAAATAAACATCTCGTCGATTATCACTTCCAGTACCTGGAAAGTCTATAAATGTGATTCGTTCCACCCCAGCCCAGTCTTTAACTGCCATTGCTTGGGTCAAAACAATCCGTTTATATAAAGGAAGTAAAGCCCTTAATGCCTCATTGCTGATATGACCTTGTTGACAGGCTTGTGTGAGTTCTTCTAAAACTGTTGGCAGTGTTGTCGTGAGTTTTTGCACTTTTTGTTCAAGTACTAAAGGATTCATATCATCTAATGCCCATTGCATATCTAGCATGGTGACAGAAATCATGCGTTCTTGTGCTTTTTTATCCTGATAGTCATAAGGAAGTTCTAGCACTAAAGCATTGGTATTACCAATTTGAGGATAATTCTGTAAATAGTGACGAATTGTCAACAAAATAAAATACAAATGGGCTAAATGGCTCAGTCCTCGGAAAGGAAAACGCTTATGACCTTGCTTGTGTTCAGTCCATCTACTATCCAATAGTTTATTAATATCAGTACAGAGGATATTAATCTGTTCTCGTAAAAATCCGGGTTGTTCTGGGAGTTCTTTGAGATCATGTAAATAATTATTTTGTAGATAGACATAATAATCCCGCAACATGTCTTCTAATTCCAACAGGGAAAAGAGATGACATTGCATAGTTTGTGTATCGTATGAACTTTGTGGCGGTACAATTTGGATTTCAACAACATTACCACTGGTGGGTTGGGCAGAACGTGGCAGAAGATCAGGTTTATTCAGTAAGGTACAAAGCGTGATCGTTTTACCTGAAGAAAAAGGACCAATCAAAGACACTTTGAGTGGAGATTGACTCTTTTCAATCGTTTCTTCCAGTTGCTCTAAGGTTTGGGCAACTAATTGGTTTAGAGAGTCCTGCGACAAACCATACACATCATCAAATAATTCGATACCTTGCACATCTAAATGTGACAGAATATCTGTTTTAATCGTTTCTGCAATTTCAATCAGTTGAACTGGTTTTTTCTTTCTTTTCAACTGAGTATCAAATGTTTCAGGCATAAAATTTCCTTTTGATTTGAAGTAAAATAGTTTTTATAGTTTTTAAGGTAATGGTATTGGGAGTATTAAATGGAATTAATTAAAATCGGTAAATGACATTAGGACAACTATAGCGTTTCCCGATTAGATAAAAACCTCCCCTAAATCCCCTCCTTAATTAATCTTTACCCACAAGTACCCAGCGGTTTTTGGAGTCCAAACCTTTAGGTTTGGTTTTTTGGAGTCCAAACCTTCAGGTTTGGGTTTTTGGAGTCCTTCGCTCCTGCCAAACCTGAAGGTTTGGACTCCATCGCGAACTGCCAAACCTGAAGGTTTGGACTCCAAAAATTGCTCTAGGCACTTGTGGGTAAAGATTAGCCTTAATTAAGGAGGGGACTTGTACCTGACACAATCGGGAAACGCTATAATGTAGGGCTTATGTATCCTAATAATAATTCAAAAAAACCACAACGAATTGAATCATATGTTACGCACTGCACTTCCAAAAGTGAGTATCTGTGTGCAAAATTTATTTTGCGAGGAGTTGCATTCTAAGTTGGCAAAATGAATTTTGCACTCCAGTTTAGAAGCTATCTGCGTAACATCAGTTATTTATCAAAGGATAACACTTATGCTTAGTAAAAGTGTTGAAGAGACCCAATTGTATTTTAATGAATGTTTAGAGTGTGTGTTAATTCCTAAAATCGCCTCTATGATGCTGCGTCTATTACCTTGATTTCATCCCCACATTTGATCGCACCACCTTGAACAACACTGGCATAAATACCAACATGCCCATTATTTTTTTGAAAAATAGTGCTTAAAATGCCTTTGTCTTCGGGTAAATCCCCTTGGGCTAAGGTTGGCATCACACACCGAGGACAAGGTTCTGTCACTTTCAATACAACATTGTCACCAATGGTTAGTGTTTTTCCTACCCAATGGTTCTCAGCAAAAGTGGGTTGATCTGGATTAGTATTGACTACAATATTGGGACGAAAACGACGGATTTCAAAACGCCCTTGTGGATATAAACGGCGTAATTCATCTATCGTTGAAGTTGTGAGCAAATGAACGATAGCCAAATCAAAAAATGTCCCTTCTGGCATTTTTTCATCGGTTACCTCCTTTTTATCAAGCCAATATTCTTCTAGGTTTGGTGTTTGAGGCACTCGTGTTTCCAATCGCACACTACGCCCTAGTGCATTTGATAGCATTGAATTGGCATCCGCTTGATTACTGTCAGTCACACTACCATCAGGCAATGTAATACGGACGGGTGGTAAACCGTTTCCTTTTTGTAGTGGTTCGATATAACGGGAACGAAAATGAAACATATTCGGCCATTTCGGTGGATTTTTCGCACTAACCACTTTACCCGTCTCATCATCAATAAGGGCATAAGCTCTATCTCCCATTATACCGCCTTCTGTCATGTCAGTGGAACGCAGTTCTTCTCCCATCATGGATTTAACGGGATAACGCCAAAGTGATACAATTGAACCAACATTATTATTAGCCATTTTTTCTCCGTTTAGTTTGTTGTGAATGAAAGTTTATTAACCTGTACTCCATGTTCTAGGTCGTCTCATGCCCGCAACTTTACAGGCTTGTTTGACATAACCATAAGGAAACAATTCAAATAAACGTTTTTTTGCCTCTTTTTTGTCAAGTCCAAGTTCCTCAACCAAGTATTTAACAACATAACGAACATCAGCTGCAATTTGATGCTCATTGTAATAATCCCGCATGAACTTGACAACCTTCCAATGCAAATCTGTAAGTTCCAACTCTTCTCCCAATGCTAACTGTCTTGCAACTTCCTCATTCCAATCTTCTGGATTAGTCAAATAGCCTTCACCGTCTATTGAAATTGAGTTTCCATTAACTTCAAGTGTCATTATTATTAAATCTCCTGTTAAATTATACTCTAAACGTTCAAGTTTTCGGATTTGATAGTTAACAGGTTTTTAAAACCTGTCTTTCCTAGCATTTTAATGATTCACAAAAACTGAAAACTTGAACGTCTGTAGTACATTAAAAAAATGCCTAACAGTCCCACAAAAAAATTGAGGTTTTCAAAAAAAACTCGATGACTAAAAAATTTCTATTGTGTACAGTAAGACAAAAGAATGTATTCTAATGATCACTTATTGCAGCACTTGGATCAATTTCATCCATTACTGGCAAGGAATGGGCAATACCTTTGTGGCAATCAATACAAGTTTTATCTTCGTCAATCCCCTTTATGTGTTGTTGAACAGCACGTTGTCCTTGCTTTGTGTAGTCCATAGATTCATTGGCATGACAATTACGACATTCCCTAGAATTAGTGGCTTTCATATCAGCCCAAACGTGTTTTGCCAGTTCTAAGCGTTTTGCTTCAAATTTTTCGGGTGTATCAATTGAGCCTATTATTTTGTGATACAACTCACCAGTTGCAAGGATTTTTCGTATGATCTTATGAATCCATTCTTTGGGGACGTGACAATCTGGACAAGTTGCCCGTACACCCGTGCGATTGTTGTAGTGAAGGGTGTCTTGATACTCTTGATAAACGTTTTCTTCCATTTCATGACAAGAAATACAAAATGTTTCTGTATTGGTAACTTCTATAGCCCAATAAGTTCCTCCCAAATAAAGAATACCTATTGTAAAACCAGTCATTAAGAGGCCACCTAGCGAATAACGGGAATTAGAGCGTGTTAAGACTGCCCACCATCGTGCCAAGAAATTTTTCTTGTCTATCGTGTTTTGTTGTTCGTTGTTCATAACATATTTTTCAGCGAATTATAAAAGAGGGTGGGATAGATAGTTTACGAAATTGTTTTATGCTTATTCCTTATCTAATATATAGCATTGGGGGTAAATAATTCCATGATTATTTACGGTACGAGTCGAGACGTGGGCATCGCATCTCTACAAATCTATCGAATTACCACTCTTTTTTTAAGGATTAGCTTCAAAACGTGATAGCGGGATTGCAAATCCTGCCTGCTCCCACTACTGAAGATGCGTTGTGCGTAACATGAGTAATATAAGATATTACGATTATTTTTGAAGAATTTGCACAGGTTCAAAAGTGTTATCTATCAAAGGATTGGCCTCAAGTTGAGGAACATGACACTGTGTACAAAAATAATGTCGTGGTGCAATATTGGCTAAAAAGTTGCCGTCTCTGTCCTTGAAATGTGTTGTGCTAATCTTGGTTGCGTTGGATTCTTTGTAATTAGACCAACTATGGCAGATTAGGCACTTGTTGTATTTCAGGGTAATCTCATATTTTTCAATCGAATGAGGAATTAAGGGTGGTTGATGAACGTAGTTGCGTTGAATAACTTCATGATCGGAAGGTACGTTTTTCCAAGAGGGGGTTTGAGAACTCCCTTCAACAGAACGATTACCCCGTAATGATTCTATACCACTGTTCTCAGAAATATCATGCTCATCTCCATGCGAGAGCGTAATTTGGGGAAAACAAACAAGTGATCCCAAAACTAAAGTTAAGCTAAACACATAAAACTTTTCCATCGTGTTTTCTCCTTGTTATTAAAATCAGTAAAAATTAATGCACCCTAAAATCTAGACTTTTATCATCGAAATAATAAACTGGATGGCTCAACAATTAAACCTAACAGGTTTTAGAAACCTGTCAGGTTTGCCCCAACTTATAGGTAAATTATTTCATGCACATTCCTTAACTTTTGCTATCGGAAGGGTTTTATCCAGTTCATTCAGTGCCATTCAATTTCATTTTTCAACTTAGTGTAACCATTTTAATAGTTGTTTGGTTTCTGTTTGACGATTATAGAATTTCATTAAAAAATTGTAACACAGATTACTGTAATAAAAATTATAAACCATTTTATAGCTTATTTTTCCTCAAATATATTCTTCCAAAAAAGTTTTGTCTTTAAAAATCTGGCAAATTTAGCACAAAACTTTTCTGGACAACTATATTATAAATCGTTATTATCAATTATCTTCGCCAATGCTAGAATTTTAGTTGTTTTGTTCATTATGGACGATTTTCCGAAACTTAAACAATACAGTTTTAGAAAATCCTCACATAATGAACTTCACCCTGTTGTCATATCATTTTTT
>JAUCGK010000469.1 GCA_030378085.1 Candidatus Parabeggiatoa sp. HSG14 | reverse complement strand
AAGCAATGAAATGCAGACATATAAATGTTTAGTACTTCTTTCAACAGAACCTTTTCTATTTTGATGGAAGATAAATATATGTTTTGCAATCAATTAGTTACAAACCACGCAAATTACCAGAGAGCCTACTTTTATCTATATTAAAACCTCTCCCCTTTCTTCCTTCCTAACCATTATTCGTTCATAAATTGAAAGTAATACTGGCACTACTAGCAATACCAAAACGGTGGAAAACATTAAGCCAAAGGCGATAGAGGTTGCCATCGGAATTAAAAACTGGGCTTGTAATGAAGTTTCAAAGAGTAACGGCATTAAACCAAAAATCGTTGTCAATGAAGTAAGTAAAACAGCCCGTAAACGTTGGCAACTCGCTTCAACCAATGCCTCGTGGACAAACATACCCTCTTCACGAAGCTGTTTATAAAATGTGACTAACACGATAGAATCGTTGATGACAATACCAGATAAACCAAAAAAACCAAAAAGCGATAAAATGGTTAAATCAATACCCATCACCCAATGCCCAAAAATCGCACCGACTAATCCAAACGGTATCACACTCATCACAATTAACGGCCAACCATAAGAACCAAATTGCCAAGCCAGTATGAGATAAATCATAGCAAGCGCGAACAACATACCTCGTTGCATATCGGCTAATGTCTCTGCTTGATCTGCCATGCGTCCTTCAAATCCATAGTCCACGCCATAACGGCTTCTTAAGTCTGGAAAAACGTTTTCGACAAGATTGGCGGTAATTTCATTAGCGTTTGCAACGCTGGCATCAACATCTGCTGAGACTTGTGCCGCTAAAAGTCCTTGTGCATGGCGGATTGCTTCAAAACCGCGTTGCGTTCTCACTTGTACCGCTGTAGAAAAAGGAACGCGAGCCCCATTAGGTAATTGCAACATGAAATTTTCTAAACTGGCTAAGTCATAGCGTTCTTCATCTGGTAACATAACACGTACTTCTATTTCATCTTCTCCATTTTGGAAAATTTGTGTTAAATATCCATCGAAAGCCGCCCGTAATTGTCTACCGACAGATTCAATCGTCAACCCTAAAGCGATTCCGTGTGGTGTCAATGAATATAACCATTGTTCTCGTCCAAACGGCATATCATCTTCGATGCCAGTGACTCCATCAAATGTTTTCAAGATATTCTTTAATTCAAGTGCAGCGGATTTTACTTGATTGGGATCATTACCATTGAGTCGCACTTCAATATCTCTCCCAGGGGGTCCACCTCTGGCTTCTATAACAGTAAGCATTTCTAAGCCGGGCGGATGATGAATTTTTTCTTGCCATACTTTAATAAATTGTTTATTACGTATCGTGCGACTGTCTGGTGAAGTGAGTTCAACCATTAAAGAACCAAATTGATCTCCTCTTCTGATCGCATTACCACCTGAAGAAGCACTGCCATGTCTGACAACCACAACCTTTACAATATCAGCGCCCAATTCTTTATCTGTCGCGTACAAGGCTTTTTCTACGTGTTCTAAAAAAGCATCTACCCGTTCTGGTGAAGTACCTGCGACAAAATTGGCGTTTGTCGTAATAATGATACCTTCAGGGGAGGGAAAAAAAGTAAAGTTTAACCGTCCACTTTTTAATAAACCTACGGCTAATAACATGGCGACCACTACGCCTGCTAAAACTGTCCAACGAAAAGCAACGGCATTTATGATGAGTGGACGAAAGTGAAAATCACGAATACGATTAAAACCATTTTCGAGTTTTAGTCGTGTTCGATTGGGTTTTTCATGGTGAAGCTTATGAAAGCTATGCCGTAAATGGCCGGGTAATACCAAAAAACATTCAAACAATGAGGCGACTAAGACACAAATCATCACAGTTGGAATATCAAAAAGGATATTTCCCATTGGCCCACTGATGAGCATTAATGGTAAAAAAGCGCAAATCGTGGTTAATGAGGCGGCTGTGACGGGAGCCAACATGCGTTGTGCGCCACCTTCAGCAGCCAGTAATGATTTTTCACCCGTTTGAAAATGCGTAAAACCATCTTCTCCAACAACAATGGCATCATCAACGATAACGCCCAGTGCCATAATCATGGCAAATAAACTGACCATATTGATGCTGCCACCTACCATATATAACACCATTAACATGCCCATCAGTGAAATAGGAATACCCGCAGCCACCCAAAAAGCAACTCGACTATTGAGAAACAGGAATAAAATGCCTACAACCAATATTAATCCGCCCAACCCATTTTTTAGTAATAGTGAAATCCGTTGATCAATCAATTCCCATGCTTGCGCGTAAACATGTATCTCAACACCTGGGGGCAATTGAGGGCGCGTTTTATCTAGCCAAGTTTGTAAAGTTTTTGCGGATGCTAAAGAGTCACTTTGCTCTGTTCGTTTTAATTGCAATTCAATGGCAGGTTTGCCTTGATAAGTAATACGTACTTCACTATTACGAGGACGACGTTCAATAGTCGCCACATCATCCAATTTAATATAACGACCTGATTTATCGGCAATTAAGGGTAATTTGGCAAAAGATAATTCATCGCGGCGTTGCTCTAAGCTACGCAGTTGTCGAGCAACATCATCACGCCCAATAGCACCCGCCGGTAAATCGCGACTAAAAGCATTCACTTGCTGGCCAATTTGAGGTAATGTCATGCCTAACTCTTCCAATGTGGCTGTGGAAATTTGCACTGCAATTTCTTCATCAGGCAATCCCGCCATTTCAATTTTACTAATTCCCAATTCTAGTAATTCATGCTTTATACGTTGGGCTAAAGGACGTAGTTCGTTGACATTACTAGGGCCAGTCACTAGCAAGCGGGCAATTTCATCATAGTGAACGGCTCGGCTGATTTCTGGTTTTTCAGCACCAGAGGGCAAATTACGCAATAATGACACTTTTTCTTTAACTTGATCCAATGCCCAACCCATATCCGTGCCTTCATCAAATTCCAAGATAATCGCTGAGAAGCCATTGGTAGAGGTTGAGTTCATTTTGCGAATATGGTCAAGGGTGCGTAATTCTTGTTCAATAGGGCCAGTAATAGAAATTTCTATGTCTTCAGCTGTCGCACCTGTCCAAAGCACAGTGATGCTAATGATATCTAATTCAAAGTTAGGGAGAAATTGGGTGTTGAGTTTACTCAAAGCCCATATTCCTGCCATTATCATCATAATCATCAATAGGTTAGCAGCGACTTTGTGTTGAGCAAAGAGGCCTATGAGGTTTCCTTTATGTTCAAATGGTTGCATATTAATTTTTAATTTTTTGTCAGATTTAAATTATACTTCAAACGTTCAAGTTTTCGGATTATGATAATATACTAAAAACATCGAAGATATGCTATGTTTTTAAAACCTGGTAGGTATTAAATTTGAAAAAAGGATTAATTTGAATATCCAAACCTGCCAGGTTTTGAAAACCTGGCAGGTTTAGTTGTTGATTTTATTTCACGCACATTCATAAGGCACAACGATTATCACAACGCAATACTTTCTACCCAAACTTTTTTGCCCTCTACCACCACTCCAATGCCCCAAATTTTTTTAACTCCATGTTCTTGCAACTCCGCTGCGTATTGCTGTTTTTTAATTTGTGCCAAGGCACTTTGCATTGCCTCTTTAGCGTTTTTCTCATCTGGCTTATCAATTTTTTTAAATTCAAAAATAAAGCCAGGTTCTGATGGCATGAGTGGAATCATCAATACATCATAACGTCCATAGCCGGATTCTCGGTTGGAACGAATCTGATAACGATCTGTCATACTGGTTAACAAGCCCAACACAAAAGCATGATAAACTTTTTCGGGTTTCTTACCCGCTGTATCGTGATAGCTTAAAACTGCCAAAACCATTTCTTTCAATAACTTACCAAATGTTTTAAAATCGGTTTTGGTCAAAGCGCGTAGCAATTGTTGTAATCGTTGACTGCCAACTGTCCTTTGTATCCAAACTTGAATCGTATTGCGATAAAAAGCATGTACTTCACGATTAGGAATAGCCAAATCATAAATCGGTTCTTCGCATCGTAATTGAAAAGATACTGGTTTCAAATAGCCACTAAAAACCAACAAACTCCACACATTCTGCTCATCATGTTCTAAATCACGCAACACAATATTTTCATTCAAAGGTGTTGTTATTGTTCCACCCGACAATAGGATTTCAATGTGTTCCTGAAATGTGTGTTCGGTGCGTGTAATGATTTCTCGCAATAAAGCATTACCACTGGTATTTATCCAGTAAGGACGAGGAAAACGATCTTCACTCGCCAAAAAACTTAAAATGGACCATGGGTTGTAAATAACCCTGTTTCCGAATAAATAGCCGTTGTACCACTTTTTCAAAATATCTGATAATTCCGCGAGAGAAAAATCAATACTTAACTGCTCTATTTCGGTTTCGGTAAACCCAAAAAAATCTTGAAATTCTGAGCGTAATAGAGATAACACATCCAAATTATTCAAGTCAGAAAAAATCGATTCTTTGGCAATCCGCAAAATACCAGTGACAACTCCTTTTTCCAAATCCGAATTATCCTTGAGGGCATTACCAAGCATGATTCGTATAAAAAGAATAATGTCTTCATAGTAGCCATGTTCTTGTCCTGCATGGATAGGCGTATCATATTCGTCCAGTAAGACAATCACCCGTTTACCGGTTTGCCGATGAAGTAATTGCATTAAAAAACTTAAGGCTTCTCCCCAATTTCCTATTTGTCCTTGTTCTTGCGTGATAATATCGTAATCTTGTTGTTCTTCTTCGACAAGTGTTTGATAAAGAAAAGCTTTGTATTCCAAAAACAATTTTTTGAACAGATGACGGATATGATAAAAACATTCCTCTTTGGTAGAACCTTTACAATTTTTAAAGGTCAGAAAAATGACAGGATATTGCCCTTGATGTTGCATTATCGTTGTATCTTGCTCAATAGCGAGTCCTTGAAATAAATGAATCAAGCTGTTTTCGCGTTTTTCAAAAAAATAGCGCAGCATGGACAAATTTAAGGTTTTGCCGAAACGCCGTGGGCGAGGTAACAATAATACTTTAGCAGAACGATTAATAATTTCTTTGATAAACAAACTTTTATCGACATAATAGTAATTTTCTTCGCGAACTTCTTTAAAATCGGATAATCCAATTGGTAATTTTTGGGACATGATTTTCCTCGTTTAGCGTCATTGCCATAAGTTAAGGATTTTAATTTAGGGTAACCACAAGGGATTACCCCTATAAATCATAATGTTACGTAGGAACAATCCTTTATGATTGCTCTCTTGGGTATATTATTTTTTGGGAGTGATTTTAACCAATAATGTGGCATAACTTTTGATATCGGGATACAAAGGATGATCTTTATGCTTGAGTAATTGTACCATGACAGCTTTCGCTTTATCATAATGCTTGAAATGTTCGCCTAAAATTTTGGCTGTCAACAGTTGTATTGCTATCATATCAGGATGGTTTGGATAAGAAGTGGCAAAATTTTGGATAAGGCGCAACGCCAATGGGTAACGCTTTTGTTGATAGGCGATGGTGGCTAAAGGTAATCTGTGGTAAGCATTTTTTACATTAAATTTGGCATCAAGCTTAAAACAGGCTTGGCAGATAGGTAACGCTTTGCTCAAGCGTTTTTTGTGAATTAATGAAGCAATATAATATTGTCCTTGTGCTAAAGCCAGGCTTTTGTTTTCCCAAAGGCGCATCCGATCAAACAGTTTTTCATGGATATAGGGTGTATCTCCCAACTCTGGTAGTTTTGCAAATAGGGTTTCAATGGCTTCTTCTGTCCTATTTTGTTGTCTTGATAACCAATACACTTCATCCAAGATTTTTTCAAACTCTCTTTCTTCGGCTTCCCTTTGCGCGTCGGCTTCTTTTTCCGGTGAAAAAAATACCTCAACACCCAATGAATCACGACGATGATAAATCACAAAACCGAGTAAGTGAAATGTCATCAATAATAAATAAATGCTGCCCATCAAAACAAACAATAGATAAAAATGACTGACAACCCAACCTGGAGTCGGCACAAGCCGATTAACAACGTGCATGGATGAGAGAATGACTAAAGACAGCAATACCAATAAACCAAAGAATAAACTGATAAGGATATAAATCACGCCAATGTGTCTGACTAAAAAAATTAATGCAAGGGGATTCAATGCACTGGCAATATTGTTTTGATTAGCAATAATAGCAGCACTGGCAGGTGTTAAAAAAAGCCCAAATACAAGTATAATTAATGCTGGTGTATTGCCAATCCATTGTTGAATAAAGTGATAAGTCATTACAACAACAAATAGATAGAGTATTTGCTTAAAAGGGCGTTGATTGAATGGATTCGCCATATCAAAAGTCAGTGCCGGCGGAGTCGCATGACCCAATATTGTATATTCAAGTACACCATACGCATATTTTATGGTTAGAGATACAAAAACAATAAATGCAAGTGCCCCGTTAGCTGCATTTATAGTCACTATCCATAATACCACCGAAAAGATTATCAATATGGGTAACGCATGTCCTTTGAGTGGATAAGTAATAATATAGGGAAGCTGTTGCCAAACAGAAGGGTTGTAAATCATTCGTGCATGGGCAGCATGTTCTACCAGTTTAAATTTTTTGGGAGGTTTGTTTTTCATAATAGTATCGATTGTAGGGTAGATAAAGTGGTAGTGTATCCACCACTTTATAGAAAAAATGGTGAGTTGGAGTGAAATCGCTAATTCAGAGTAAATATTTTCATACGGACACTACGATTAGGAATAATCAGTTCTTCTTCAGTTTGGTAAGTTAACAAACCAAAGTAGTATAACAAAGAGATGAAGTTGTTAGGTTTGATTAAATCTTCGACTGGAAAACTTGAGACAATCTCAGCCGAAATTTTCCCATTTTCGATAATGACTTCTAAGCGACTGAAGTTACCATTCAATTTTCTATCAAGAATCACTAAATGACGAAGTTTGCCATAATCCACTTTAACATTGGGATCAATCATATATTTAGGGTATTTCCCTGATTTCAAAAAGCTCTTTAGCTTTAGTGGTATAATTTCAGGAATAGTTGTAACAGCAGCTAACATTGGTGAACGAGAAGCACTTTGGGAATTGATACTATTCAAGGATTATTGATTGGAGACAAAGGCTATACTGGTCAACAACTTAAAGAAGAATTACAACAGGTTGAAAATATTCAGTTAGAAACCTCAAAACGCTGTAACATGAAAGATGAACCTCCGAAAAAGTTTGTCAAATGCTTGATGTCAAAACGACGTTTAGTCGAGACAGTTCACAGAAATGTTTCATATTCAAAAAGTGAGAACTCGTGATTTATGGCATCTAACAAATCGCGTCACCAGAAAAATAATGGCACATACTATTAGGTGTTTTTCTTAACTACCTACTTGGTAGACTCCCTTTGCAATTTGAAAGTCTTGTTGAAGCTTAATAATATTTATTAGTAACTGATGTTACGCACTGTACTTCAAAAGTGAATACCAGAGTAGTGCAAAATGAAATTTTGCTGATTGTAACAGATTTTGGGGATACCCCCCTAACCCCCCGTACACGGGTGGAACCAAACA
>JAUCGK010000468.1 GCA_030378085.1 Candidatus Parabeggiatoa sp. HSG14 | reverse complement strand
GGGGGAAGTCCCAAAATAGAAAAATTAAAGCAAAGTGTCGAATGATGTTTGGTTCCACCCGTGTACGGGGGGTTAGGGGGGTGTCCCTAAAATTATTTGAAGTACAGTGCGTAACATCAGTTAAATAAATATAAAAATAACCAAAAAAAAAGCATTCCCGATAACATGGGAACGCCTTTGTTGAATATTGAGATAAAAAGATATACTTTTATCATCAGTTAAAACCAAAATAAAACAGGGACTTTATAATTTATAGTTTTTTTGTAAGGTTATTTTGCAATAAACTATTGAAAAGATAAAAAATCGGTTTATTTGGGCAACTTAAAACTGCTCAGCTTATGGAACGGAATCGCGCCCCTTTCAGAAAAAGATATTGTTCAAAAACCTCCGAGGTTTCAGGCCAACGGATTTTTCTAAAATACTATATCGTCATCATTTATTGTTTTAAATTGGCGATTTATTGACACTCAGGAATATTGTGCACCCAAGGTCCAACGTATTGACACCACTGAGGGCGTGATCCTGCACGTAAACCCGATTTGAGTCCGTGCTGCGATGTCTGTAACGATAGTCCGTATTGCCGTATCGTCGTGTCGGTTTTACAACTAATAGCTTTGTTTTGCAAAGATTTTTGCATGTTTGTTCTCATTGTTAGATTAACCTCTTATTTTATTTAGTATCGAAAAAACAATGAATTTACTTTAAACTTAATCCAATTATTGATGTAAGGAATGAGAATTCAATAAAATCCAGAATTAAACCTGCCAAGTTTTTAAAACCTGACAGGTTTGGACATTTGGAGATTCAAGTTTTGGAGTTAAATCCTTATTCCTTATAAAAATGTCTTGACAGCCAAATTCGTGAATGTGAACAGGAGATAAATTGTAACACGAAAAAATAAAAAAGCAACTTTTTTTAGATAAAGAGCTTCATGATAATATTCTCTCAAATAATAAAATATCAGTTCCAATCCAAAAGCACCGGATACCTACCAGATTTTGAAAACCTTTTAGTTTTGGACTGCATTACGTTTAACTGCCCAATACTATTCAACGACTCCAACTCCATCGTTAAAATCCAAACTTTATTATTGTCACGTCATCTTGCCGATCATTGTTGCCTTTATATTCATTGAAAGCCTCAAGTAATGTTTGTGATTGCTTCTCAAAAGACTGTTGGTCATTTTCCAATAACAGCTTTTTAAACCGTTTACTACCAAATGGAAAACGCTTGGAACCCCCTAATTGATCAAGAAAGCCATCGGTTGAGAGATAAAATGACATATCAGGTTCAATTGCAACGGTATGTGTTGTAAAATTAAAATCAACCTTGGATCTTTTATAACCTAAACTTTGCTTGTCGCCTTTAATCACTTTGATTTTATCATTATGAACACAATACAGTGGTAATTTAGCACCCGCAAAGGTTAATTGCTTTTCCTGTGGTTTAACCAAACATAAAGCAGCGTCCAATCCATCATCCGATTTAGCATGTTCAGTATCTTGTTTCAAAGAGGTTTTCACTAAGAAATTGAGTTGTTTGAGTATATCGGCTGGAGAACTATAAGTGCCTTCTCGAATAATTCTTTTTAGATTGGTTGACACAATCATAGTCATAAATGCACCCGGTACACCATGTCCCGTACAATCTATCACAGCAACAATAACACCATCAACAATAGGTTCTATGTATAACATATCACCGCCGACAACATCTCTGGGCATCCATACAAAAAAGCTATTAGGTAAATAAGTGCTTAATTGCTCTGTATCGGGTATGGGTAATAATGAACTTTGAATCACTTTGGCATATTGAATGCTGTCCATCATCATTTTGTTTCTTTCTTCAACAGCTTCCAATCTTACCGTTTCTACTTGTAATTCCTTTATTTGAACAAGTGCGCGCGTATAAGCTAATTTCTTTTGTTGCATGATAAAAATGCCAATAATGCTCCCTAAGACAATAACCGCATAAATTGTATACGCCCACCAAGTTTGCCACCAAGGCGGTAATATAGTCAGTTGAATTTCAGTACCAGTTTCGTTCCATAAGCCGTCGTTATTGGACGCTTTAACCCGAAAAGTATAGTTGCCCGCATCCAAATTGGTATAAGTGGCAAAGCGTCGCTTGTTATCAACATAAGTCCAGTCTTTATCAAACCCTTTCATGATATAAGCATATTGGTTTTTAGCAGTCGCGCGATAGTTTAAAGCAGTAAATTCAAAGCTAAAGACGGATTGCTGATGAGATAAGGTAATTTGTTTCGCAAAATTAATAGACTGTTGTAAGGGAGATGTACCACCAATAGGCACAGATTGGTTAAATAATTTAAAATCAGTCAAAACCACAGGGGGAATATGTGGATTATCCGTTAACTTATCCGGATAAAAAGCATTAAACCCGTTAGTTCCCCCAAAAAATAATTCACCCGTTTTGCTTTTATACGCAGAACGTGGTAAAAACATATTGCCTTGTAAACCATCATATTTATTATAATTTCTGAACGTCTCAGCTTGAGGGTCAAATTTTGATAAACCTTTATCGGTACTAATCCACAAATAATTCTGATTATCTTCTAAAATACCAAAGATGCCATTACCCGCTAATCCATTTTCAGTTCGATAAGCCTTAAATGTTTGGGTTGATTTATCAAATTTATTTAAACCTTCATTAGTACCAATCCAAATACTACTCTTACTATCTTCAAAAATAGTATGAGTCACACCGTTACTCAAACTATTCGGTATAGTTTCATCTGGTATATAGTAAGTAAACGTTTCTTGCTTAGGATCGAATTGACTCACGCCTTGATGATCTGTACCAATCCAAATAGTGCCATCTGTAGCCACTTTAATAGAAGAAATCCAAGGCGTTGCAAAAAAATTATTACCACTTTCATTCGGATTATAATGCTGAAAAGTTTCAGTGATTGGATCAAATCTGTCTATGCCCCCGCCAATCATAGCTATCCACAAAATTCCGTTTTGATCAATGTCTAAGTCCCAAACATCGTTATAGTTCAAACTATTTGGATTATTTGGATCATGTTGATAATGCGTAAAAGTTTCAGTTTTAGGGTCAAATTTATTGATTCCGTTACTTTCAGTACCAATCCATAAGATACCGTCGTTGTCAGATTTAATAACTGAAATAGCATTATCACTAATACTATTCGTATTGCTATCATTTTGTTGATAACTACGGAAAGTCTGTTTTTCAAATTTATTAAGTCCTCCCGCTTTTGTACCTAACCAAACTATATCATTTTTATCACTATAAATAGCACTCACTGAATTATCACTCAAGCTATTTGATAACAGTGGATTATGCTGAAAATGCGTAAATCTTTCATTACCAGCATCATATTTGCTGATGCTATTGTCGGTAGTAATCCATAGCGTACCCGTGTTATCTTTTGTCATCCCAAAAACAACGTTATAACTCAAACTATTTTGGTTACCCGCTTCATTTTGATAACTTGTAAAATTAACTCGGTCAAAATGGTTTAGTCCACCACCTGTTGTACCAAGCCACAATATGCCCTCACTATCATCATAATAAATTGAACTAACCGCATTATTACTTAAACTATTAGGATTATTTTCATCATGTTGATAATGGGTAAATTGATTATTTTTAATATCATAACGACCCAATCCTTCTTCAGTTGTTAACCACAATATGCCAAACTGATCCAAATAAGTTGACCAAATAAAATCACTGACCAGACTGTTAGGATTATCATCTTTATGTTGATAATGGGTAAAAGTTTCAGTTGTTGGATCAAACCTATTTAAGCCACCACCATACGTACTAACCCAAAATATTCCACTGTCATCTTGACGGATAGAACGGACATAATTGCTACTTAAACTATTAGGATTATTTTCATCATGGCGATAATTAACAAAATTTTCATTGACTGGATCAAATTTACTTAAACCATCACCATCTATTCCAACCCACAGAATACCTGTTTTATCTTCAAAAATAGCCTCAACAGAATCACCTGCCAAACTATTAGGATTATTCTCTTCATATTTATAAATAGTGAATATTTCAGTCATTGGATCAAATTTATTTAAACCACCACCAAGCGTACCAATCCATAAAATCCCATTATGAGCCTTAATGATGGACCAAGTATAATTATTACTCAGACTATTTGGATTGTTTGGCTCATGCTTATAAACGGTGAATTCACCGCCATCATATTGGGCTAAACCATTTTTGGTGGCAAACCACATAAAACCTTGATCGTCTTGAACGACATCACTCGTAAAATTGCTTGGCAATCCGTCTTCCACAGTGAGGCGTTCAAATTTTATCGCTTGAGCAAATATGGGTTGTATAAAAAAAACAAAAAATATAACTTTAATAATTTGGTATTTCATAATTTCTAATAGAGTGTTTTCTGAACAATTGATAAGGAGTAACGCTGGAGCGTCACTTTATGCATTCCAACGCTTTCGTTGTGGAATGAAAAAAAAGACTTCCAAACCTGAAGGTTTGGACTCCAAAGTCTAAAAAATTTAAATTTTAGCTGTTTGCAGTATAAGTACTGAAGCACAAGTTTTCTAACATTTTGAGGAAGCATTTCAGGAAGCAAAATCAATCTTGAATTCTGTGCCAATTTGTGCCAAAATATTTTCTACTTCTTTCACCAAATTATCGAAGGAAAGATAGGCAGAAAACGGTAACCAGTAATACTTTATGAAACGCCATAAAATTTCAATGATGTTTAATTCAGGATGTGGGTAAAAATTTTATTATAAGTCCCTTTTTTGCACAGAAAGGTATACATTTCTTAAATTTAGCACTCGTGTGTATAGAAGCATTATCCATTACAACTGTTCTTTTTGTACCACCCTTCATAGTTTTAATAAATGCATCAAAACAAGCTATCACAACGTCAGTATCAACACCACATTCAAAACAAAAGGGTTCCAAACGATTGTCAGAGGTAAAAAAACCTAATACGTTTAGGCGTTTGCCGCGTTCTGACGGTACTTCAATTATTTCACCTTTTGGTTGCCAAGCATAAGGTACTGTTGGTTGCAAATCAAAACCAGTTTCATCATACCACAATTCAATTTCGCCATCCTCGTCTTGTTGTCTTAATTCTTGAATTGACTCAAATGCAGCATTAAATTTTTCGTTATCCCGCTTGTTTTTTAGGGATTTTCTTATGCGTTTCCATGTAAACTTGGCCGATTTCAAGATACGTTTAATTGTTGTGTCACTGACTCTTTTTCCTGTTTTTTTTATTAACAATGCTATTATTGTTGCTATTGACCGAGGATGGGCTTTCGCTAATTTAATGACTAATTCCCTCTCGGAATCTGTTAAAATACAAGGATGTCCAGAACGAGGTTTATCTTCTAACCCACTAATGCTTGTTTGTTCCCATTTATCTATCCACGTTGAAATGGTATTACGATGTACTCCAAATATATTTGCAATTTCATCAATACCATAACCCCTGGCACTTAGTAAAATAGCTCGGGCACGTCTACTATTATATCACAAAACTTGTGCTTCAGTACTTACCTGACGCAATCGGAAAACGCTATTAAGGTAAAAAATCGGATTTCTAAAACTTACAACTTAATTTACCGATGTTACGCACTGCACTTCCAAAAATGAATATCGGAGTGCAAAATGAATTTTGCTGATTGTAACAGATTTTTGGGACACCCCCCTAACCCCCCGTACACGGGTGGAACCAAACATCATTCGACACTTTGCTTTAATTTTTCTATTTTGGGACTTCCCCCTGTGTACGGGGGGTTAGGGGGGTGTCCCCAAAATTTGTTATAATCAGGAATTTTGCACTCCAATTGGCAAAATAAATTTTGCACTCCAGTTTGGAAGCTATCTGCGTAACATCAGTTAATTTACCGATGTTACGCACTGCACTTCCAAAAATGAATATCGGAGTGCAAAATTTATTTCGCGTTGGTAAAATGAATTTTGCACTCCAGTTTGAAAGCTATCTGCGTAACATCAGTTATTTATAACAAAATAAAAGTGTTGATTTCCAACACTTTTTATTTAATTTCAGCACCTTACATTTTTTTCTTATTTATTAATAGATTAGAAAACGTTTATTCTTAATATCTGATAACTTTCTGCTGATTTTCAGCACACTAAATTATTAAAACATTTTTGTTTTTTAATTTATTTTATTTATCAATGAGATACAAAATTAATATCTGTTGGCATATCCTATGCTATATCTTGTAAACATCATAAATAATAAAACCAATTAATTTTTAATTCTGTCAAAAACTTATGACAGATAATGATAAGTAGCGTGTTTTTGATTAAGCAAGAGGTAGGTATTATGAACAATCAAAATGATCCCCATTGGCTAAGTATTGTCTTATTGGTTAGTCTATTAATTTTTGCCATGCTAGGTATGTCTATTTTGTTTGTCAAAGTTTCTACTACAGAGTGGGAATGGCAAAAAACTTCTCTATGTCATATTGGAAAAGACTCAAACAATAACATATCTGTAGAAAATTTTAGTCGTACAAGTCTCCATCATAATGAAAATTCTTGGACACAAGTAGCCACTCTTTCAATTTCTTCTGATATAAGGAGAAATGCAATAAAGGAAGTGTTTAATGGAGTACGAGGATAATTCTGTAAACTTTATCATCAGTAAAATGGAGTCTAAGTTTTAGCCAGAGACATATTATCTAAAAGTTTGACTCTGTTTGACTTATAGCGTTTCCCGATTGGATAAAGTACAACCTCCCCTAAATCCCCTCCTTAATTAAAGAGGGGACTTGTACCAGACGCAATCGGGAAACGCTATATCTACTAAAATTTTTGCTATAAGTAATTCCGTAATATCGTCCAGAATCTTATACTAAAGGGGCTTTGTACTTTCACAAAGAGTTTTACGATTAGCATTTGTGAACATGTTTTTTAGTTCACTGTTTATTAAAATATTTTGTAACTACTTCAGTCTCATGATGAATGTTAATGCTTCTTTATAAAAAGTGACGCTGGAACGTCACTTCATTTCTTCCAACGCTTTCGCTGCAATGCCATTGAATTAAGAATTGTAATTGGGGTAACCACAAGGGATTATTTCATACGAATCAATGGTTGCTCTTAACTCAATGGCATTGACGTTGGAGCATTGGAACGAGAGGCTGAGTAGTTACAATATTTTTAATTTAATAAGTGGAATTGTTTCATGCTTTTTTTTTACACTCTGATGTCCTTAAATCATCTGTTATGATGCCTGCCCAATTCAAATAAATCCCTATTTCCAAATATTTTTCAAAACGTCTGAACCAGTATCATTGAAAATAAATGTTTTAATGCTCTCTTGATATGGAATGTTAGCGAAGGCATTCCCAAGTCTTGTGGTTTAGAACAAAAAAATACCCTAAAATTACCCTCCCCAAAAAATATTTTATTAATGAATAATGAATGGTAAATCCATAAATTTATTATTCAATCTATAATTTTAAATAAATCTATATAAATTTTAAATAAAAATATTTAATAGAGTTTTTACCGATTTAAGATAACTGGTTGATTTTATTGATATTCCTATTTTAGGAAAGGTAATAAAATCAAGTACTTAAAATATAATCGGTATAA
>JAUCGK010000254.1 GCA_030378085.1 Candidatus Parabeggiatoa sp. HSG14 | reverse complement strand
GTCGAATGATGTTTGGTTCCACCCGTGTACGGGGGGTTAGGGGGTGTCCCCAAAATCTGTTACAATCAGAAAATAAATTTTGCACTCCAATATTCACTTTTGGAAGTGCAGTGCGTAACATCAGTTAACTGATGATAAAAGTATTCACCACAATCAAAACAATGGTGAATTTGTCGTTTTTCACCATCACCAATCAGTATATGTCGTATGTGGCTTGTGATTTTCAGAATTACATTTAGGACAACAAAAAGCAATTAATGCCATTTCTTTTCTCGTCTTTATAGGTTATTACTTTTTTGTATTATACTACTACTTAGCTATTTTGTCAAATCCCATTAATGACCCCAGTGCCGTTGCAGATGGTTGGTAAGACTATACAAATACCCCAAATGATGCTAGAGTTTGGACAAAATGGGCTGACAACAGTCACCGAGTAGCCCGTGGTGGTTCGTGGACCTACTATCCTTTTTACTCCTGTGCTGCTAGTCGTTACAGGACACCCCAAACGACTGTGACATCAGCCTTGGTTTTCGTCTTGTTCGTTATGTGGTATAGCGTTTCCCGATTGGATAAAGTACAACCTCCCCTAAATCCCCTTAATTAAGGAGGGGACTTGTACCTGACGCAGTCGGGAAACGCTATAGCTCCAACTAATTAATCCTTCATTTTTTTACTCTTTTATCTTCTTTTACAATGGATATTAAAAGCTAAATTGTCTTTACATTACATTAAGAAGGAATATAAAAAATCATTCGATTCACATCTCTAGCAAACGTAGGGTGGGTAGGAGCGAAGCGGAAACCCACTAACTGATATTCGTGTAGTGCTAGATGAATCTGTACGAGTTTTTTGTGTTTATTGATACGGCGACTAAAAACAACCCATCTCATGCCGATATTTGCCAAGCTGTGGCAGATGCTTGTCCATCAACAGATACTGGAAAAGGTCGAAAACTAGGAAGTAAATTAAGAAGAAAACTGATGAAATTATTTTCAGAACATCCGCTTACCTTAGAAGAAGCTTTTTCAAAACATTGAGTGACTTCATGTTATTGATACCACACGAGGCATCGATGAAGCCTTCCCAAAGTTAATGATGGTAAGCTAGTGTATTGAAACTACTCGGTATCCTTCCAACGCCCACGATCCCATTTATTTGAAATAATCGGGAAATACCTATGACAGCAGCTTATATAGCGTTTCCCGATTGGATAAAGTACAACCTCCCCTAAATCCCCTCCTTAAATTAAGGAGGAGACTTGTACCAGACGCAATCAGGAAACGCTATACCATTACACTTACTTTGCCTGAAGCTATTTACAAACATTTACAAAACAAAGCCAAAATAACCACACGTTCTTTAGATGAAATTGCTTCTCAACTATTCGTGCAAAATTTGCCTCCTAAACTTGAAGAAGATTTACCCCGTTGAACCGAACTGGAATCAATGGCACATTTATCCGATGATGTCTTATGGCAAATAGCGCAAAGCACTATGAATCAAGATAAAGTGGCTTTTTATGATATATTATTAGAACGGCATAAAACCGAAAAATTGACACCAATAGATAGAAAATGGCTGACTCAATTACGGGAAGATGCTGATCAACTGATGTTACGTAAAGCACATGCTTATGCGATTCTTGAAAATCGAGGGCATAAATTGCCCACTTTAGAAGAACGTCACTATGACAACTTATATTTCTATGCTGCATTACGACTTAACCGAAAACTTTTAGTCAATGCTCGTCAGCGGTGGGTTATTGTCGGATGGCATCCACCAGAATAGGATACTGAATGCCGATGATTTGGAAAATACTGATGAGCATGATGAAAGTTTCTGGAAAACCTCAATCATCTTAATTTTATCTTAGAAGTCAAACACTTGATAATTTGAGAGAAAAACATGGACAATTTGAAAAAGAATTTAAAGAAATCGTTAAATTCGGCTATGAAGGACTCATTTATAGCGTTTTCCGATTGCATCAGGTACAAGTCCCCTCTTTAATTAACTAATCTTTACCCACAAGTACCTAGAGCAATTTTTGGAGTCCAAACCTTCAGGTTTGGCAGTTTGCGATGGAGTCCAAACCTTCAGGTTTGGCAGGAGCGAAGGACTCCAAAAACTCAAACCTAAAGGTTTGGACTCCAAAAACCCAAACCTAAAGGTTTGGACTCCAAAAACCCAAACCTAAAGGTTTGGACTCCAAAAACCGCTGGGTACTTGTGGGTAAAGATTAGCTTTAATTAAGGAGGGGATTTAGGGGAGGTTGTACTTTATCCAATCGGAAAACGCTATATCTGAGGTGTGTTAATTTTTTGCAGTTATCTTATACTCAATATCGTAAAGGAGAATTTATGAATTTTTTTAATAATCTCAAAGTCGGTAAAAAAATTACTATCGGCTACATTGTTATATTAACCCTAATGGCAGGTATGACAACCGCGTTGTTATATAGCCTGAACGATTTAGCCAAAGATTTTATCTTTTTGGTTGAACATGATCAAGCCGTATTGTCTAATGCTCACAAATTGCAAAAGCTGGTTGTGGATATGGAAACCGGTGAACGCGGTTTTCTCATTACTGGTAAAGAGGAATTTTTGGAACATTACCACAATGGCAATGATGAATTTGATACCTTACTCGAAATTGAAAAAAAACTGGTACATGATAATCCAGATCAAGTTGCTATATTGGAAACAATTAAACAGCTACACAATGAGTGGCTTCAAAAAGCCGCTAAACCAGAAATTGCCGAACGACGTGAGGCTAACAAGGCTACCGTCAGTGCAAAACACCTCCAAGAAATACTTAAAATCGGTGTAGGCAAAAGCATCCTAGATAAATTACGTGGATTGTTGGAGCAATTGGAAACGAATCTAAAAGCTAAAAGTGACTTAGAAAGCGTTATTTTGACTGTTAAAATTGCTAAAGATATGGTTGATCAAGAAACGGGGCAACGGGGTTTTATTATTACTGGCGAAGATAGTTTTCTTGAGCCTTATCACAATGGACAAACACTTTTGGCAAAGGATATTACCGCTTTGCAAGCTCGACTTATTAACGATACAGAAAACTTAGTGTTGTTAAACCAAGTTAAATCACTATCAGCTAAATGGTTAGAAAAAGCGGCTGAACCTGAAATTGGTGCTAGACAAGAAATGAATGCCAATTCAGTCACAATAGAAGATCTGTCAGTCTTAATCCAAGGTGGAATAGGCAAAGATATCTTAGATAAAGTGCGTGTCAAATTTAATATGTTTATCCAAACCGAAAAGAAATTAAATGCAAAACGTTCTAATGAAGCGCAATATAATGTTATATTAGTGCGTTTCCTAACGCTAGTTTTGACTTTTATTAGTATCATTATTGGTTTGATATTAAGTATTTCTATCTCGCGTAATATTACTCACCCCTTAGAAAAATTGACTAATATGGCTAATAAAATGGTAGCAGGCGACATGAGCCAAGTAGTTGATATTCAAAGCCGCGATGAAATGATCAAGATCACTACTCGTCTGGATGAAATGGGAGAGATTGGGCGATCTTATAATGCTTTAGCCAATTATTTTGGGGCATTGAGTGAAGATATTGTTCAAGTATCTCAAGGCTTAGAAAAAGGTAATTTGCGTGTAATTCCACAAGCAGAATACAAAGGAGATTTTGTCAGAATAAAAAATGCGTTAGGAACTGGATTATCTAACTTGCGATTAGTGATTGAGGATATTGTTCAAGTTTCGCAAGGGTTAGCGGCTGGCGATTTGCGCGTGATTCCAAAGGCTTCGTACAGTGGCGATTTTATTGAGATCAAAAATGCTTTAGAAATTGCTTTGTCCGATCTAGGAAAAGTGATTGAAGACATTGTTCAAGTCTCTCAAGGAATGGCTACGGGTAGTCAAAATGTCACTACTAAAGCAAAATATAGGGGGGAATTTTTCCAAATCAAAAATTCCCTAGATGAGACAGCTACTAAGCTGACAAAGGCAACGGCTAAAAATGCTATTCAAGATTGGTTGAAAATGGGACAGGCACAGTTAAAAGACAAAATGAGCGGTGAACAAGAAATTGTGACATTGGCAAAAAGTATTATCTCTTTCTTAACCACTTATGTCGATGCGTTGGTAGGTGTATTTTATCTATTTAATGAAGCAGATTCCAAGAATCAAAAACCCTATCTACAAGTGATAGCTAGCTATGCCTATACGTTCAATGAAAATGTGCCTAATAAATTCTTATTGGGAGAAGGATTAGTGGGACAGGTTGCGCTAGAACGCCAGGCAATATCTCGTACTCATACACCAGAAGAATACGCGCCTGTGGTTCAATCCACTTTAGCACAAGCAGTTCCTCGCCATGTTCTCATCATTCCTTTTTTGTATGAAGATGCAGTGAAAGGTATCATTGAAATTGGTTCAACGCAAGTGTTAACTGATATCCAAAAAGAGTTCATTGAGCAGGTGATGCCCAATATTGGCATAGCGATAAATACTGCCGAGTCACGAACTCAAATGCAGATATTATTAGAACAAAGTCGGGAGCAAGCTGAAGAACTACAAGGTAAACAGGCTGAACTACAACAAAACAATGAGGAGCTAAAAAGCCAAACCGAGCAAATGCAAGCGCAATCAGAAGAATTGCAAACTCAACAGGAAGAATTACGTCAAACCAATGAAGAATTAGAAGAACGCACCAGAGAGTTAGAAAGGCAAAAGGTTAAAATTCAGCAAAAGAATTTCGTGCTGGAACAAAACCAAACTGATATAGAAAAAGCACGATCTGCGATTGAAATTAAAGCCCAAGAACTAGAATTAGCAAGTAAGTATAAATCTGAATTTCTCGCTAACATGTCGCATGAACTTCGTACCCCATTAAATAGTCTACTTATTCTTGCACAGTTATTAACCAAAAATAAAACGGGCAACTTAACCGAAGAACAAGTGGAATATGCACGGACAATGCACAGTGCTGGTTCTGATTTATTGACGTTGATTAACGAAATTCTTGACTTGTCCAAAGTGGAAGCTGGTAAAATTGATCTACATTTTGAAGATATATCACTGGCAGATTTAATAGATACTTTAAATAAAAAATTCTATCATGTCGCTCAAGATAAAGGGTTAGATTTTAGCATCACTGCTATTGATGATTTACCAACTATATTGCACACTGATAGTCAACGGCTCCATCAAATCATCAATAACTTGTTATCCAATGCCTTTAAATTTACTGCAAAGGGTGAAATAAAGCTGACAATACGCTATCCTTTAAACAGTGAAGAAGTCTCTTTCATAAAACTCGATCCTGCAAAAACCATTGCAATCAGTGTGACTGATACAGGTATTGGTATTTCCAAAGACAAACTACAAGTTGTTTTTGAAGCATTCCAACAAGCTGATGGTAGCACTAGTCGTCGTTATGGAGGAACTGGATTGGGTTTATCCATTTCTCGTCAGTTAGCCCGATTGCTCGGTGGGGAACTTCAATTAGAAAGTGAAGAAGGTAAAGGTAGTACCTTTACCCTTTATCTACCAGAAAAAGTGACCCAAGCCGCTTCTGTGACAGGTATTTCTCCTTCAGTTGCTACACCTAAAACAACGAAAACTGAAACCTCAACCCACATAATCTCATCAGAAGACAAACCAATACCGGATATTTCTCAAAAAAACGAACTATCAACAGATAGTTCCAAAGAAGGCGAATCATCAGGCGAATCTCAGATAGTAGATGATAGAAACAACCTGAAATCCAACGATAAATCTATTTTGATTATTGAAGATGACCGTCGCTTTTCAAAGATTCTCATTGAACTAGCACGAGATAGAGGTTTCAAATGTTTAATTGCGGAAAATGGCAGTGTTGGCTTACAAATGGCACAAGACTACCAACCCAACTCCATTATTCTTGATGTGAATTTACCACAGTTAGATGGTTGGACAGTTATGGAACGGCTCAAAGATCATCCAGATACTCGACACATACCTGTGCATTTTATGACTGCTTCTGAGCAAAATAAAGATGCCAAAAAGATGGGTGCAATTGGTTATTTACTTAAACCGGTCAGTATGGATGAAATGAACCATGCTTTTCAAAAAATAGAAGGATTTCTCAGTAAAACACTGAAAAATCTCCTCGTTATTGTTGATAATGAAGCACGTCAACAAAAAATTATGGAATTAGTTGAAAGCGATGATGTTAAGATTAGTTTAGTCACCACTAACCGCGATTCAGCTTCTCAAAGCCTTCATTCAACAGAATTTGATTGTATTATTTTGGATGTCGATTTTGAACGAAAAACGTGCATTGAAATATTGAAACTCCTAAAACAAGAAGAATCCCTGTCCCAAATTCCCGTCATTATTTATGCAGATCGTGAATTAACTCTAGAAGAAGAGAATGCATTGCTACAATGCGAAGAGCAACTCACCGTCAAAATGGTAAGATCAAAAGAACGTTTATTAGATGAAGCTACCCTTTTTCTCCATCAAGTAGAAGCCAATTTATCTCAAGAAAAACGCCAAATGCTGCAAATGGTACACGATAAAACGGCGATTCTAAAAAATAAAAAAGTGCTGATTGTAGATGATGATATGCGTAATGTCTTTGTGTTAGCCACCGTTTTAGAAGAGCAACAGATGGAAGTCATCGTTGCTGATAATGGTAAAGATGCGTTAGAAATGTTGGATGAACATACAGATACTAACATTGTTTTAATGGATATTATGATGCCAGAGATGGACGGCTACGAAGCAATGCAAAAAATCAGAAAACAACCTCGCTTTCGTCAACTCCCCATTATTGCCCTCACCGCCAAAGCTATGAAAGGCGACAAAGCGAAATGTATTGAAGCCGGTGCTAATGACTATCTCTCTAAACCGGTAGATGCCGATAAACTGCTCTCGTTGTTGCGGGTGTGGTTGTATCGGTAAACAGTAATATGTTGGAGTTCAAAGCAAAACTTTGGAAAAATCAATCATCAAAAGGAGTTCAATCCCTAACAATAACTTCGGCAATTTTGGCAAGAGTGCGGGATTCGCCAGCGCATCGGTATAGGAATAAGTTAACTGTCCACTATTAGCGAAGCTGGCTCCCAAACCGGCAGATTTTACCTTGTCAACAACATCATGCCCAGCACTTTGTCAAAAAATAAGCCGTAGTTATAGCGTTTTCCGATTGGATAAAGTACAACCTCCCATAAATCCCCTCCTTAATTAAAGACTAATCTTTACCCACAAGTACCTAGAGCAATTTTTGGAGTCCAAACCTTCAGGTTTGGTAGTTCGCGATGGAGTCCAAACCTTCAGGTTTGGCAGGAGCGAAGGACTCCAAAAACCCAAACCTATAAGGTTTGGACTCCAAAAAACCAAACCTGAAGGTTTGGACTCCAAAAACCGCTGGGTACTTGTGGGTAAAGATTAGTTAATTAAAGAGGGGACTTGTACCTGACGCAATCGGGAAACGCTATACACCAATAATGTCAGATATCAAGACCATAATTTCTGATTATAACGAATTTTGGGGACACCCGACCCCCCCCAACCCCCCGTACACAGGGGGAAGTCCCAAAATAGAAAAATTGGTAGTCCTGCACATAGTAGTGGTCAATTTATTAAAATGTTGATTTTATGACA
>JAUCGK010000253.1 GCA_030378085.1 Candidatus Parabeggiatoa sp. HSG14 | reverse complement strand
AACCAAACATCATTTGACACTTTGCTTTAATTTTTCTATTTTGGGACTTCCCCCTGTGTACGGGGGGTTAGGGGGGTGTCCTCAATTTTGCACTCCAGTTTGAAAGCTATCTGCGTAACATCAGTAAGTAATCCCTGTAGTTATATACGGTTTAAAAAAAAGGTGAATATCAAGTAAATAGTTTCTACGGAAAGCAGAACTTTTCGGTATACTATCCCTTGCTTTTGTTATTTTCCTTATAAATGATATGACTTTAAGAAACGTGGTGCGTAACATCAGTTAAAAATTAAAAACTGGGTTTATCCCTCCCGACATCAATTTATTATAAGTAGTTAGAGCGAAAAATATATTCTATAGTTTTTCATATAAATAATTTCACACATCAAACCTGTCAGGTTTTTGGAAGTTATTTTTCTGAACGTCTATAGCTTATTTAGAAAATAGTTTATAAATTAAACTATTAGAAATTAAGGATAGGTAAAATACTTAAAATAAGTTATAATACCGCAATTTTTTAAGATTAATTTTACCATAATTTAACAAAAAGCATTGTAATACAATACTATTCACATTTTTTATCTAAAAATTAAATTATGCCTACAGATATTGCTATTGAAGATATAGAACGTCAACCACTGCACCAATTTACCGAAAAAGCCTATCTTGACTATGCAATGTACGTCATTTTAGACAGGGCCTTGCCACATATCGGCGATGGTTTAAAACCGGTACAGCGACGCATTATTTACTCCATGTCTGATTTAGGGCTTAAAGCCAGCAGCAAATATAAAAAATCTGCACGAACCGTTGGCGACGTTTTGGGGCGTTTCCATCCTCACGGAGACATGGCCTGTTATGAAGCAATGGTATTAATGGCTCAACCCTTTTCTTATCGATATCCTCTCGTAGATGGACAAGGTAATTGGGGATCAATGGATGATCCAAAATCATTTGCTGCTATGCGTTATACCGAAGCTCGCCTATCTATGTATGCCGAATTGCTATTGAGTGAATTAGGACAAGGCACTGTCGACTGGCAACCTAATTTTGATGGCACATTAGATGAACCTACTTTATTACCCGCCCGTTTACCGAATGTGTTACTCAACGGAACATCTGGTATTGCTGTGGGTATGGCAACGGATATTCCACCACATAATATTGGTGAAATCGCCGAAGCGTGTATTTATCTATTAAAACATCCTAACGCCAACATAGCCGATTTACGCGCCATTATACCTGGTCCCGATTATCCCACCGATGCTGAAATCATTACCCCTGATGCTGAATTGCTAAAAATATACGAAACGGGTCATGGTTCTATTCGGATGCGAGCGGTTTATACCTGTGATAATGGCGATATTATCATTACTGCACTCCCCCATCAAACATCGGGCGCGAAAATAATTACTCAAATCGCTGCTCAGATGACAGCTAAAAAATTGCCGATGGTAGAAGATGTGCGCGATGAATCTGATCATGAAAATCCAGTGCGTCTCGTTATCGTACCTCGCTCTAATCGTATCAAGGCTGATAGTGTGATGACTCATTTATTCGCCACAACAGAATTAGAACGAAGTTATCGCGTTAATCTTAACATGATTGGTTTAGATGGCCGCCCACAAGTCAAAAACCTTAAAATGCTACTTTCCGAGTGGATAGATTATCGCCAAAAAACTGTGCGTTGTCGCTTACAATACCGTCTTGATAAAATTCACAAGCGTTTGCATATTCTAGAAGCCTTGCTCATTGCTTATTTGAATATAGACGAAATCATAAGCATTATCCGCGAAAAAGATAAACCTAAGCCAACACTGATGAAAAAGTTTGGCTTCACGGAAACGCAAGCAGAAGCCATTTTAGAGCTAAAACTTCGTCAGCTTGCCAAATTAGAAGAAATGAAAATTCAAGGAGAACAAAACAACCTTTCTAAAGAACGTGATACCCTAGAAGAGACATTAAAGTCTGAGAAGAAACTGAATAACTTGATTATTAAGGAAATTAAATCGGATGCTAAGAAATTTGATGATCCACGCAGATCGAACATTGTTGAACGAAAACAAGCGCAAGCTTTTGATGATAGCACATTAATTTCTTCAGACCCGATTACAATTATTTTATCGGCTAAAGGCTGGGTACGCGCTGCTAAAGGGCATGAAGTTGATCCGACTACTTTAAATTATAAGGCAGGAGATGAATTTGCTGATGCTTGTCGAGGACGTACCAATCAACAAGCAGTATTTATTGATGCCAGTGGTCGCAGTTACTCCGCACCAGCACATACGTTCCCTTCAGCGCGGGGACAAGGCGAACCGCTCGCAGGACGTTTTACACCGTCTGATGGTATTGGTTTTGTGCATGTTTTATCAGGAGAGCCTAACACTTCTTACTTATTAGCTTCTGATGCTGGATATGGTTTTATCATTAAATTGGAAGATTTATATGCGAAAAGTAAGGGAGGTAAAGTTGTATTGACTTTACCTAAAGGCGCGAAAATATTACCACCTATACCTGTTATTAATCCTGAAACTGAACATTATGCTGTCGTTACCAACGCTGGTTATTTATCCATCGTGCGTGTATCAGAACTACCCTATTTACCCAAAGGTAAAGGAGTCAAACTTCTCAATATCCCCACAAAAATCAAAGAAACGGTGGTGTGCTTAACTTTATTAAATCCAATGACAGATATTTTGACCTTATATGTTGGCAAACGGCATCTCACATTGAAAGAACGAGATATTGAAGCTTACACGTTAGAACGGAATCGGCGGGGGCAAAAATTACCGCGAGGATTTCAAAAAGTGGATAGAGTGGAAGTTACTTATCAACAAGTAGAAGATGATATGTTTACTTCATAATAAGGTAAAAATTTCTGGTTCTAACGCGCCAGCGTCACTGTCATTGACTTAAGGAATATCAGATGGAGTCCAAAGCTTCAGCTTTGGCCGATTCAAATTAAAATCAAAGACTTCCAAACCTAAAGGTTGGAATTCCAAGGCTTAACTCAATGGTATTGACGCGCCTGCGTTTTACATATAGCGTTTCCCGATTGCGTCAGGTACAAGTCCCCTCCTTAATTAAGGGGATTTAGGGGAGGTTGTACTTTATCCAATCGGGAAACGCTATATCCCGATTTAAGGAATATGCACGAAATAAAATCGACAACTAAACCTGACAGGTTTTCAAAACCTGACCAGATTGACTCAATAATTGGGTATATTATTTCATGCACGTTCCTAAACAACCTCATAATTTTTAAGATAAAATCATGTTACTTAAATTTTCTAATTATTTAGTTTCTAAATGTTCAGGAAAAATTTCCTTAAGAACAGTTCTTGTTGTGCCTTTTGTTATCCAACTTTTTATAACAGTGGGGTTGGTGGGATGGTTATCGTTTCAAAGTGGACAGAAGACTGTTGATAATCTTGTTAATCGGTTATTGAATGAAGTCACAGCTCATATCCAATATTATTTGAATAGTTATTTAGAAAATCCTCATTTACTTCATCAAATTAACTATACAAAGCCTCTGGATCAATTTAATCTTGAAGAAACTTCTATCAATACACATCTCAATGATTTTCTAAATAGTTTGGACATTAGCCGTTCAGGACAAATATTTATTATGGAACGTTCTGGAGAAATAGTGGCTCAAAGTACGCCTAATCGGGCAAATAAAAATATGGTGCAACTTTATGATTATGAAAATCACCCTCACTTGATTCGCATGTCAATACAGTATTTGATTGAACAGTTTGGTGATCTCAATAAAATAGAAAATCTTAAACAACTTATTTTTTATGCGAGGGGGCGGCAATTTTTACAAGTAACACCACTCAAAAAAAGACAAGATGTCGATTGGTTAATCGTCGTTATTGTGCCAGAAACTGATTTTATGTATGTATTGAATACAAATACTCAAACCACAATTTTTTTGTCTTTTTTAGCATTGTTGATAGCTATTTTTTTGGGTGTTCGCACTGCACAATGGATTGTCCAGCCTATTGAGACTTTGAATAAAGCCGCTCAACAGCTTTCCAACAGAAAATGGCAACAAACTTTACCGATAGATCGTGCTGATGAATTGGGGGAACTTGCAAAATCATTTGACAGTATGGCAAAGCAATTACAGGAATCTTTTGCTGCTTTAAAGGAATTAGAGCAAATTGTTAATAAAAGTCCTGTTGTTATCTGTCTTTGGCGAGCTGATGAAAAATGGTCTGTTGAATTTGTTTCCAAAAATATTCAGCAATTTGGATATACTTGTAATGATTTTTATAGTAAGCGAATACTGTTTACCAGTATTGTTCATCCTGATGATTTAAGTCGTATGCTCTTTGAAGTCTCTCAGCATAGTCAAGAGGGGGTTACAGATTTTACGCAAGAATATCGTATTTTAACTAAGACAGGTGAAGTACGCTGGCTTCACGATAGTACTTGGATTAGACGGGATATTAATGGCACTATCACTCATTATCAAGGCATCGTGATGGACATTACTGAACGTCGACAAGCGGAAGAAGCTCTCCGCAAAAGTGAAGAAAGAATGCGTCGCTATTTTGAGTTACCATTGATTGGTATGGCAACAACCTCGGCATCAAAAGGATGGCTAGAAGTTAATGACAAGTTATGTGATATTTTAGGCTATTCACAGAAAGAATTGACAAAATCTACTTGGGCAATGATAACACATCCTGAAGATCTTGCGACTAATGAAGAACAATTTAATCAAGTGATTGCTGGTGAACGTGATGGATATTTTACCGAAAAAAGATTTATCCGCAAAAATGGACAAGTGATCCATGCTAATCTTTCTGCTCGTTGTGTTCGCCATCTTAATGGAGAAGTAGATTATTTTGTCGTTTTGTTGACAGATATTACTGAACGTAAACAAGCCGAAGAAAGTTTACGTGAGAGTGAAGAACGTTATCGATTACTTGCCGAAAACGCGACGGACATGATTTCAAGACACACCTCAGATGGTGTTTTTCTTTATGCTTCTCCTGCTTGTCATATTTTGCTAGGTTATAAAGCTAATGAATTAATTGGACATTCTGCTTATGCGTTTTTTCATCCCAATGATTTAAAGGAAATCAAAAGGTTACATCTGAGTCTCTTTTCTTCAAAAACAGGATATCCCATTTGTTATCGAATCCGCCATAAAAATGGTGAATATTTATGGTTTGAAACAACCAGTCAGGTTGTGCATTCTTCAAGTGGTGGTGTAGAAGAAATTGTAGCCATTTCACGCGATGTCAGTGAACGCAAAAAGACAGAAGCTCAATTAGAAATAGCGCACTTTGAGCTTCACCAATTCAAAAAGACTTTGGATATGACACTAGATAGTGTATTTATGTTTGAAGCGCAAACGTTTAAGTTTTTCTATGTTAATCAAGGTGCTATCAACCAAATTGGTTATACCGAAGAAGAACTCTTACAAATGACTATTTTGGATATTAATCCTCACTTGAGTGAAGAGCAAGCACGTCAATTTTTAACTCCTTTAGTTGAAGGAGTAAAACCCTCATTAATGCTCGAAACCACGCATCAACACAAAAACAGAACATTAATTCAAGTAGAAACTTTTTTTCAATATATTTCAATTCCTTCTCATTTTCCTTTTCCAAAAGAAAAAATGAGTATAGCATTGGATAGCAGTGCCTGTGTATCTTCTTTGAAAAAAGAAGGAAAAGGTGAATTGTTTTTTGTTGCGATAGTACGTGATATTACGGAACGCAAACATGATCAAGTAAAATTACAACACGCTAAAAAAACAGCTGAAGAGGCTAAAAGCGCGGCTGAAGTAGCTAACCATGCTAAAAGTGCCTTTCTTGCCAATATGAGTCATGAGTTACGCACACCATTAAATGGTATTTTAGGCTATACACAAATTTTCAATCGCGATAAAAATTTAACGGATAAACAAAAAGAAGGAATACAAATCATTCACCGCAGTGGCAAACATTTATTGACTCTGATTAACGATGTTTTAGATTTATCCAAAGTTGAGGCAGGTAAATTAGAGGTTATTCCTGTTGATTTTTGTTTTCCAGAATTTTTACAAAATATTGCTGATTTAATGAAAATGCGGGCTCAAGAAAAACACATAGAATTTAGATATGAAGCTTTGTATCAATTACCAAAGGTGGTACGTTCTGATGAAAAAAGAATGCGGCAAATTTTACTCAATTTATTAAGCAATGCGATAAAATTTACCAACAAAGGCAATGTAACTTTTAAAATTGTTTCTTACAATAGTAGAATTCGTTTTGAAGTGGAAGATACAGGTACAGGTATTCCAGCAGAGCAATTGGAAAAAATTTTCTTACCTTTTCAACAAATCGGTGATCAAAGTAAGCAAACAGAAGGAAGTGGCTTAGGGCTTTCCATTAGTAAACAATTAGTAGAAAAGATGGGAGGGCAATTGCAAATGGAGAGTCTGTTAGGGACAGGTAGTCTTTTTTGGTTTGAGATTCCCTTGCAAGAAGTTCAAGGTTTTGTAGATAAAAATCGTACCCAACAAGCAACTATTATTGGTTATAAGAAAATAGGAAATAGTCCTTTAATAAAAAATAACAAAATATTTTCGATGCCAAATTCCAAATTCCCCGATGCCCCTTTAAAAATTTTGGTAGTAGACGATAGATGGCAAAACCGTGCTTTCTTAGTCAATTTGTTAAAAGATTTAAAATTTATCATCTTGGAAGCTAATAATGGGAAAGAAGCACTGGATTTAACCCTAAAAAATTTTCCCGATATAATTATTACGGATTTAGTGATGCCTGTGATGGATGGCTTTGAATTTACGAAAAGTATTCGTCAATCTGCTCGTTTAAAAGATATGGTAGTGATTGCCACTTCAGCTAACGTATTTGATCATCAGCAAAAAAAAGGGTTAGATGCAGGGTGTAATGAGTTTATTGCTAAGCCTATTAGTACAGAAAAATTATTAGATTTATTACAAAAATATTTGCCATTGGAATGGATATATGATATCGATACCTCATCTAAACCTTCTTCTCAATCTGAAGAAATAGATCAAACCGCATTTTTTATTGAACCAGAACAAGCAGCCACCCTATTTAAATTAGTAATGGGTGGCAACATTAAAAAAATCATTCAAAACGTGACACAACTAAAACAACAAGATGCCAAACTATCACCGTTTGCGAATGAGGTTATAAAATTGGCAAAAAATTTTGAAATGTCTAAACTTAAAAAAATTATCCAGCCGTATATTGATATAAATAAAAAATAATGGATAATAGATAAAAAGCTATACTATTATGGAAAAAATAGTATTTTCGTATCTTCTCTAAATTCGGTGGAAAAAACCTGACAGGTTTCCAAAACCTGTCAGGTTTGAGCAAGTTAACCCACACTTTTTGAGAAGATACGTATTTTCATTATAACTATAGTTTCTCACATAAATAATTTCACATACCAAACCTGACAGGTTTTTTGAAGTTATTTTAATGTCTATATTTTTATGATTAGATTGTTAAATTACTCTTATTAACTGATGTTACGCACTGTACTTCAAAAGTGAATACCAGAGTAGTGCAAAATGAAATTTTGCTGATTGTAACAGATTTTGGGGATACCCCCCTAACCCCCCGTACACGGGTGGAACCAAA
>JAUCGK010000002.1 GCA_030378085.1 Candidatus Parabeggiatoa sp. HSG14 | reverse complement strand
CATTCTCATTTGCTTGTCCCACGTTATAAGGTGGATTTCCAATAATCACAAAAAAATCAGTCTTTTGCTGCTTTTTCACTCGCTCGGTATTCTCAGGCGCAAACATTTTAACCTGTTTATCTTCAGCTAATTCAAACGTATCAGCTAAACAAATTCCCTCAAAAGGCTGGTATTTGCCCATTAAATCCAAAAACTCATGCTCAATATTCATAGAGGCGATGTAATACGGCAACAACATCACCTCATTGCAATGCAGCTCATTTTTATACTTATAACTCAAAGCCATACGACCTTTGCTGGCAATTTCCCGCATAAGCCGCACCATAAAATTCCCCGTTCCCACAAACGGATCAAGCAGATGTACCCCTTTACTCGTCAAAGATTTGCCAAACTCCTTGTCTAAAATCTCATTAACCGATTTAACCATAAAATCCACTATCGGCTGTGGTGTATAAACAATCCCATGCGTATCGGCGACTTTGAGCGAAAAGCCCTGAAAAAATCGTTCATAAACTGTGTTTAAAAAGTGTTGCTTATAACCATATTCGTCAATCGTTGCGGCAACATCTTCTAAAGCCTTATAAAAATATTTCAGTTCATCGAAAAAAGCATCACGATTAAATGACTTAGCCGTGAGCTTATCAATGACATTTTCAATTTCACAGGCAATAATATTGCGTTTAGCAAAATCGGGATGATTAAAGATACGCCTAAAAATGCGCTCTGTGAGTAAATGCTGAATTAACATTTCCTCAATCGCCGCATCCGCTAAATTAGGGTTAATTGCCTGACGACATTGATCAGCAAATCCATTAAAAGCTTTGGCAAATTTCTTATCGTCAACCCGAGCAGATTGGATAAGCGTCAATACATTTTCCGCCAATTCTGGCACTCGGCTTTTAAATTCAACCGCTGCCAAATCCCACCGCTCATATTCGGGACGTTGGAAATTGAAAAACTTATCTAAAACCTTGACCAGATTATCCGATTCAGTTAAAGATAAATCTATAACTTCACGCCCATTTTGATAAATAATAGCGCGGTTAGGTTCTTGAAAAATGATGTTATCGTCAGGGTAATTATCCTTATACAACTTTTTTTGGACTTCTTTCGCTAAATCATCCTTGGAATCCTTAGCCTCCCAATAACCGCGTGGTAATTTCCCACCATCAAATAGCACACCATCCAAGCGAATATTTTTCTTACCTCTTTTTAAGGTATTCTCTTGGGTGAGAGTCCATTTATGTTGTTTAGCAATACTTTCCAACAGATGTTGAAAAGCGATTTTGACCGTGCCTTCGTGAGTTTGTTTTAAACGCTTAAATTCCTTAAGCTCTTTATAATAGGCTTGGATGTGTTTTTGAGTAATAGAAAACATGTTTTGAATTAAATAAAATTAACAATACTGTCGAGAATTGGATATTTATTTCGGGAATGGAGTGTAGCATATTTCCCGAAACGTTGTTTGGATTTCGGGAGAACGTTATTCTCGAAACAGAAAACTTAAGGAACGTGCATGAAATAATTTATCCAAGTATATTATCGAAGCGAAGCTTCTTGGCAGTGTGTTCCCAAGTAAAACTTGGGAACAATAAATACCGTGAAAATGGAAATGAGTCTGCTTCCTCTTCTATTAAAAATTTAGCGTCAAAGTGTAAATAATCCGCCTTCCATAACCAAATTCAGTCGGGATTACATTCAAATCAGCATATCTTCTGTTATATTCTGGAAAAACTACGTCTCTACCGGTTAAATTTTGGATTGATAGGCCATGATGAATAGTCTGTGAGGATAGCTTATGAGAATAGCCTAATTTCAAATCAATGGAATATTGAGCATCTACTTCTTCTACTGGCCCACTTGTTTCAGTCCAATAATTAGTAAGAGCAGCAATATTTATCCCACTAATTTTTTTAGATAATCCTAGCGAAATGGAATGACGAGGAATATACTTGAAATTATAATTACCTATTCCATCATCATCGCCATCATTACCACTGATATAATTGTAATTCAGGAAGCCATTAAATAGGTTAGGATTATCATATTTAATTTCAATTTCCACACCTTTAGCATTAAAATCATTGCCATTAGCATAAGTAAGCAGTCTACCGGTTTTAACAACTCGGCGGATTTTATTTTCATAATCAGCATAATAAACCAAAGCTTGAATGAAAAAATTGTTAAATGAAGTTAAATAAGCTAATTCATAAGAAGTACTTTTTTCCGGTTCTAAATTTGGATTTCCAACAACTCTTCCCGGTGAATATAAATAAATTTCAAAAAGGGAGGGTGCACGGTAGGATTGGCCAGCTATAAATTTAACACTATTTCTTTGACTCAATGTCCATACTAAAGTACCTCTGGATGAATAATCAGTACCGTAAAACTCATTATGAGTCATGCGAGTTCCCAATAACGTGGTATAAGAGTTGAACTTATATTCAAGTTGGGAAAATAGTGAATACTCATAAACAGTTTGGTCAGCAATACCCAGTTCAACTATTGTAGTGTCGGTTCGAGTTTCATAGCTTTTACTTTCATCGGCTTTTCGATAGTCATAATCGGCTCCAACTTCAATATCTAGAGCATCACTAATCTGAAAATCGGAACGAATAAAACTGTTAATTCTACTGCCGCTCCAAACATTCCGAATAGAATCGTCTTGTGATCTAGAAAAATCAGTTTCATTCCAGTCATAATTTACACCAACTGCTAAATTAATTTTTTCACTTAGTGATTTTGCAAAGGTATAATTAAGCAGATAACTGTCTTCATAATGAGGACGACCAGCACCAAATCGCCATTCTGGACCAGCACCAAAAAATGCCTCATCAGAAGAAGAAGCATTAAACAGCAAAGAATGTTGTTGGTATTGCAAAACTACACTAGCATTTTTAGTATTATGGTACGGATTGAAACTACTAGTAGCAAGTTGATTTTCAACTTTGTGACCAGTCCATTCGTAATCAATACCATTTTCATCATACAAATCACCAGCAATAAAAATTTTAAAATCATCGCCACTAGTACCATAATTACCACCACTAGCAAAAGCTTCGCCACTGCCTAAGCCAATATAAACTTCCCCATTTTCTTTCTCCGGTGAGTGTAGAACAATGTTTACTGCACCTGAGTATGCGTTTGAACCGTATAAAACAGAAGCTGGGCCTTTTAAAACCTCAATTCTTTCTACTGAATGAATCCCTACCCGATTAATACTTGCAGTACCAGTAACTGAATTCCAAGTCGGAATACCATTGATTAAAACCAACACTTTATTTGCATATTGACTCTGCAAAATACCACGAGCTGTGGGTAAATCTCGGCGGTGATATGTCGGATAAACTGCAAATCCAGCGATTGTGTTTAACGCTTCCGATACTGTTTTAAAATTGTATCTTTTTAACATATCTCTATCTATAACTGAAACAGTTGATGGGCTTTCAAATATTGTCCGCGTTGCTAATGAGCCAATATCAATTTGCATATTCAACAGTTCACTTAATGAAAGTTCAGCAAGCGGATCATAAGCTTCATCCGCTGCCAGTAGTGGCATCGCTGCCAAAATTAGGGCAATGGCCAGAATAACCCTTATCATACACATACTTATCGCTTTCATTGCAATTTTTCCTAAGTTAAGGGAAATGATAATTAAAGAGTTCCTTTTATCTTTTTTTAAAAAGGAACTCTGAGTGGGAAATCAGTTTGAATTTGAATTCTAATCTCGAAGCAAAGCTTCTTGGCAGTGCGTTCCCAAGTAAAACTTGGGAACGATAAAATAAATCCTCCTTATTTAGTTTTCCAAACCGGCAAGGCTTCAATCACCTTTATCGTCTTTAAACTAACGGTAATCACTTTTTTTACCAGTTCTAAAATATATTCCTCATCATCCTGTCGGTTTGGATCGTTGATAATTCCGCTGCGCTTATCCTCTTTGATACGATACTGATCAATCACCCAATCTAAAGCGGAGCGGTTGCCTAATTTATATTCAAACGCTTGCTTGGGGATGCCATCCAAAGTTAGAAAGTCGTTATATTTCAGTTGTTTTTTATCCTTGGATAATCTCATTTTTTCGAGGTTGAGACTAAACGGCACTTTTGGATTTTCAATCGCTTTGAGCGGATAGGGCGTGGCATCTTCGTAGTTTAAGTGCAATTCAGCCAGTTTTTCGCCTGATTCTGAAAATGCCCAAAAATCGGGAGTCATGGGTAAACGAGGGAGTTCTCGCTTGAGGTTGGCGGCGTATTTTTCCCGATAATCTGGATGATGTAATAAGCCATAAACATAGTGAAATATTGCCCATTTGGTGATGGTGTTGTCTTGGTAGTGTTGTTGAAAATGGTTTAGTGTCCAGTCGGTGATGTTTTCTTGGCGGCTGGTTCCGTCTTCGTTGTAGGTGTAGAATGGAAAGCATTGTACAGGTTCAACAACTAGACTTAAATTGGGTATGCTATTAGTAATCATAGCCATAAACGGAATTCTTGAACCAACACTTTCTACACAAATCACCTGATTTTCATTTTCAGTGGCAGGTATGGGAAAAATTTTAGGGAATTGTCCTTGACGATGTGTTAATGTCTCATCAAAAAATAAATATTGGAAAGCAAAAGGGCGATAAAGAGAATGACGAATTTTCTTTTTGGCAAAGTTCGCTTTTTGTCCAAGAAGTAGACATTCTTTTAGGCGGCTACTCCACTTGATTTTTGTCTCATCACTCAATACAAAATCATCCAGTTCTACGTCTTTGTTGATTTTATTATGCCAACGCTTAATTTCTGCGTTGTAAGTTTCAATTAACAGATTAACATTTTCAATCAGTGTATTTTGATTAAAATTATACGCCCAAGCATCACGAGTTGTTTCTGCGCCTCTACTGTAAGCTTTAAAAATCACTCCCTCAACTTCCGTTTTGGCTGCCTTCGTTTCCTTCGTACCTAACGGCAAAAATTCGTCAAATTCGGAATGCAAGCCTTCAGTTAGCCATGTGTGTTTTTTATCAGGTTGTATGGATTGATAATCCAATTTTGAATAAGTTACCGCATTTTCTATCAATCCAAATTTTTCTTGACGGGTTGCCTTCCAATCAACAGCACTATAAAAAATCTCACAGTTTTCTGTCTTTTTGCTTTTTACAAAAAAAGTGACAGAAATACCTACCATTGCCGATAATCCAAAAACAGTATGCTTTTCACCTATGGGGATGCCATCACGCATGGAGTCTTTTCTGACATTACCTTTCAAATCAAGGATGTAGATTTTAGAAAAATCTTGTCCTAAATGTTTACGCATTCCGTCAAAAGCGATATTATCCAAAAAACCATTATTGGTGACAAAAACGACAATCCCTTCATCGCCAATTCTATCCGAAGCCCAGCGAATTGCTTTGACATACGGATCAGCTAACGCATTCTTATTCGTTGCCTTGGAATCCTTGGCATAAGTTTCTTTAACCCGCCCTTCAATCACCGGATATTTATGATTTTTGTTATTGTCATTCTCATTAATTTGTCCCACGTTATAAGGCGGATTACCAATAATTACAAAAAATTCAGTGCCTTGCTGCTTTTTCACCCGCTCGGTATTCTTTGGCGCAAACATTTCAGATTGTATACCCTCAGCCAATTCAAACGTATCCGTTAAACAAATTCCTTCAAAAGGCTGGTATTTGCCCATTAAATCCAAAAACTCATGCTCAATATTCATCGAGGCGATGTAATACGGCAATAACATCACCTCATTGCAATGCAACTCATTTTTATACTTATAACTCAAAGCCATACGACCTTTGCTGGCAATTTCCCGCATAATCCGCACCATAAAATTCCCCGTTCCCACAAACGGATCAAGAAAATGCACTCCCTTACTCGTTAAAGATTTGCCAAACTCCTTATCCAAAATTTCATTAACCGACTTAACCATAAAATCCACAATCGGTTGTGGTGTATAAACAATGCCATGCATATCAGCAACTTTTACCGAAAAGCCCTGAAAAAACCGCTCATAAACTGTGTTTAAAAAATGCTGTTTATAACCATACTCATCAATCGTTGCAGCAACATCTTCTAAAGCCTTGTAAAAATACTTCAGTTCATCGAAAAAAGCATCACGATTGAAAGACTTAGCGGTGAGCTTATCAATGACATTTTCAATTTCACAGGCAATAATATTGCGTTTAGCAAAATCGGGATGATTAAAGATACGCCTAAAAATGCGCTCTGTGAGTAAATGCTGAATTAACATTTCTTCAATCGCCGCATCTGCCAAATTAGGGTTAATTGCCTGACGACATTGATCGGCAAATCCATTAAAAGCCTTGGCAAATTTCTTATCGTCAACCCGAGCAGATTGGATAAGCGTCAATACATTTTCCGCCAATTCAGGCACTCTGCTTTTAAACTCAACCGCCGCCAAATCCCACCGCTCATATTCGGGACGTTGGAAATTGAAAAACTTATCTAAAACCTTGACCAGATTATCCGGCTCAGTTAAAGATAAGTCTATAACTTCGCGTCCATTTTGATAAATAATAGCGCGGTTAGGTTCTTGAAAAATAATGTTATCGTCCGGGTAATTATCTTTATACAGCTTTTTTTGGACTTCTTTCGCTAAATCATCTTTGGAATCCTTAGCCTCCCAATACCCGCGTGGTAAATTGGCATCATCAAATAATACACCATCCAAGCGAATATTTTTTTTACCTCTTTTTAAGGTATTTTCTTGGGTGAGAGTCCATTTATGTTGTTTAGCAATACTTTCCAACAGATGTTGAAAAGCGATTTTTACTGTGCCTTCGTGAGTTTGTTTTAAACGCTTAAATTCCTTAAGCTCTTTATAATAGGCTTGGATGTGTTTTTGAGTAATAGAAAACATATTTTGAATTAAAATTAAATTGATTTAGATTTTACAATAGTAGTTATAGCGTTTTCCGAAACCTCCCCTAAATCCCCTCTTTAAATTGAGCGTTTCCCGAAACCTCCCCTAAATCCCCTCCTTAAATTGAGGAAGGGACTTGTACCTGACGCAATCGGGAAATGCTATAAATATTATTTTACAATAAAAATGAAAGGAAACGCGATTAGTTCCTTCTATGCCCGCGATAACTATATAACTTCTATCCTCCCCACTGGGTTAACACCAAGTCCCAATAAATACATTCCATATCTTACTTTAAATTTATGTCAAGCAAAAATCAAAATTAATTCAAATCTACCTCTTTTGTTTTATCAGATTTTAATTTACGCCACAACGATACTCGATCAATACCCAACACTTTAGCAGCTAGAGTCTTATTATCATTAACTTCTTTAAGTACCCATTTTATATAAGCAGTTTCCTGTTCTTCTAAGGAAAGTAAACCACCCTCTTTTTTGTGACGAAAAGTCTTAATGGTAAGGGTGCGTATATCTTCAGGTAAGTCTTCTAATTCGATACAAGTGCCTCTTGCTAATGCGACACCATGTGCAATGATATTTTCCAATTCACGCACGTTGCCCGGAAAACCATAACTAGTTAGACACTCATTCACTGCTGGAGCAATTTCACTAACTGCCTTTTTCATTTGCTCGTTAGAGCGTTGTAGAAAATATTGACTGAGTAAAATAATATCACCAGTGCGTTGCACTAACGGTGGCAAGTGCAAAGATACAACGTTAAGACGGAAAAATAAATCTTGACGAAATTGGCCACTCTTTACAGCTTCTGTAAGGTTACGATTTGTAGCAGCAATAAAACGCACATTAACTTTAATAGGAGTAGTACTACCGAGACGTTGTACCTCCTGTTCTTGTATTACCCGCAATAACTTAACTTGCATAGAAAGTGGCATTTCAGTGACTTCATCCAAAAATAAAGTACCCGTGTTGGCAGCCTCAACAATACCCTGTTTCTGCGTTATTGCACCGGTGAAAGCTCCCTTTTCATGCCCAAATAATTCATTAGCCAACAATTCTCCAGAAAAAGCACCGCAGTTGACCGCAACAAAAGGCCCTTTCGCACGTTTGCTATACTGATGTAGATAGCTGGCCAACAACTCTTTGCCAGTACCACTTTCTCCACTGATAAGAATATTACAATCCGTTGGTGCAACTTGGCGGGCTTTTTTCAATAATTTTTGCATTTGTGCTGCTTGAGTAATGATCTGTACATCACCCTCATGGTCGGCTAATTGTCTACGTAGTTGGCAATTTTCCTTTTTTAATTGCACTTTAGCTAGTGCTTCTTTCACCACTTGACGTACATCATCCAAACGGAAAGGTTTACCAATATAATAAAAAGCACCTTGTTTCATGGCTTCTACTGCTGATTCTAGGGTAGCGTAACCAGTAATAAGGATTACTTCAGTATCAGGATAGTGGGTTTGACATTTTTTAAGGATCTGTTGACCATCTACCTTTTCCATGCGTAAATCGGTTAGCACCACATCAAAATTTTGTTCTTCAAGATATTTCAGTGCTTTCTGACCACTTTGGGTAGCAGTTACCGCATAACCTTCCTTTTTCATGACATGTTTGAGATTTTTTAGAGCAACTAATTCATCATCTACAATCAGTATTTTGCCTATATTATCCATGTTTTTTAATTTATTTATGTTCAAATTGGTAACTGAATTTCAAAGATCGTGCCTCCATCAGGATGGTTCTTTACCTGAATATTACCATCATGCTCCTCAATAATCTCATGTGCAATTGATAGCCCAAGTCCAGAACCTTGACCAACTTCTTTTGTGGTAAAAAAAGGATCAAAAATCTTGGGTAATAATTCAGTTGGAATACCGGGACCAGTGTCACTAATTTCAATATTCACCATACAATCATCATCCGTTTTACGGGTTTCTCTAGCAGATAAATTGATGCTGCCATTATTACCAACCGCTTGTACAGCATTTTTTAGTAAATTCAACAACATTTGCTGTATTCGCTGTTTGTCAACTAAAACAACCAAATTCTTTGGAATGTTTTGGTTGATAGTAACACCAGCCGGAATTTGACCTCGAATAAAACGTAAAGTTTCTTGTATCAAATCACTAAATTGTAACGATTCTTTTTTGAAATCTTTCTTACGGGAAAACTCTAGCAAAGCGTACACAATGCGTTGTGCTCGTAAAGTTTGCTCATCGATCTGGGTTAGCAACTCTCTTGATTGATCTATATCAGCTTCCTCTAATTCTTCTAGCAATATTTGACAGGAAGAAGAAACATTTGATAAAGGATTGTTGAGTTCATGTGCTACTCCAGAGAGCAAAGTACCCAAAGATGCAAGCTTTTCTGATTGAAGTAAATGCCGTCGTTGAGTGTCCAATTTAGTGAGCATCTGGTTAAAAGCTTGTTCCAATGAACGAATTTCCCGATCTTGACAGTTAATTTGTAATTTTTTAAAGCGTCCCGTAGCAATCAATTCCATATTTTCTTCTAGCTGTTTGAGAGGATGAACAATCAACTTGGACAAAATGCGTCCCATGACAATGCCAAATAATGACAAGCTAATTATAGCTAACAGAAATAAATTTATAGAGTGATTAAGGCTCTCTTTCAGAAATTTGCGTTCCGTTTTTGCAAGTGTTTCAGCCAATGTTACGATGCTGTTACCAAGGTGGCGAATTTTTTGCTCAAGAGAAGAGGATGCTTGGTTAACATAATCCTGCATTAACTTTTGATAATATTCGAGTTTTTTGGTCAAATGTGTCTGCTGAATTGGTGTAAGGAATTTGGCTACTTTGTCACGATTATCTTTAATTAGTGTTTGAATCTTATTGATATAAGTTTGGTGTTTTTGGTAATCCAAATTTTGCCGATAAAGAAAATAGTTTTTTTCAAAACGTCTCAATTCTAAAACTGCATCAACAAATTCGGTAATCCTTCCCCCTTCAGTTAGTTTGTTTTCTAAAAACTCAAGTTCAGTATAGGTGAACGCCGACAACACTATAATAATCGCTGCGATAAAGTAATAACCCAATATGATCTTCTGACGCAGACTTGGTTGGTAAAATTTAATTGGTAGTATAAAAGATAAATGTTTCATAATGCAACATAATGTTAATAATTGTAACAAATTATTTTAACTCATTGATATTGAAGATTTAATCTATGTTTACTTATCGTACAGTTTTGAAAATGTTACATTTTGCAACATTACTATACATAGTGATTTTTTGGATTGAATCAATAAATCTCAATATAAACAATGTGTTATTTCTGTTATTAGGTGTTGGCACAAAATCTGCTTTATATGTAGGAAACAGGTGTAATTTTGACGAGTTATTGATAACAAAATTGATTGTATAACACATGTTTCCTAATTTGTCAAAGTCACACTCTTTGTTAAGATAATGGTGGTCTTTGCTGAAATTGGAGATTTAGATATCACGCGCCGTTTTATGAAGAAATCAAAGCAAGTCTTACTTGTGTGCCCAAAAGGGTATATACAAGAAAATACACTACTTTATGCCTTGAATCTTTGCCAAAGGATGGGAGCGACTTTAGATATTTTTTTATCAAATCCCAAAAACCAAGGAATTGCAGCACAGCAATACTTTGATGTATTGGTACATTATGTCAAAAAACAACCAACCATTACTTGTACTGTGATGAGTGGTGGTGATAATTTGGATATAACCAACCAATGGCCGATAACTGATTGTCCGCTCACTATAGTAGAAATATAAATAAAAAATCTGTTTAAGGAAAAAAAATGCTTAGTAAAAAAGGTAAGACTAAAATAATTAAGCTCTTTTTATGGGGCATTGTGGTAGTTGCACTTTATGTGGGACTTTATCTAAGTGAAATTTCGCTCATTCGTTGGACTGCACAGGGGCATTGGACATTTATTGTGCCAATTGGTATCGCTTTTTTGTTTTCCTTCGTACATGGTAATTTTACTAGTGAATTTTGGGATGTATTGAACATTAAACCAAAACTTTCAAGGAGAAAAAAATAAGTGGAAGCATTACCAACAAATTTCATTGATCTACAACTCATTCATATTGTTTACCTATTTTTAGTAGGTTTTATTGGAGGATTAGTTAGCGGTTTTATCGGTTCTGGCGGTGCATTCGTACTCACACCTGCAATGATGAGTTTGGGTGTACCGGGAATCGTAGCAGTGGCAAGTAATATGTGCCACAAATTTCCCAAAGCCTTAATTGGTTCCCTTAAACGGGCTAAATTTGGGCAGGTAGATTTAAAATTGGGATTGATTTTTGGTTTATTTGCCGAAGGTGGAGTACTGATTGGTGCAGAGTTACAAGAATATATCCGTGTTAGTTTCGGCAAGGCTGGTTCTGATTTGTATGTCAGTTTAGCTTTTGTGGTGATATTAGGTACTGTGGGAAGCTATGTACTTTATGATGCGTTAAAGTCTCGTCGTGAAGATGCAACTAGCTCTGATGAACAAACGGGTAAATTAGCTCGTCGGCTGCAATCTATTAATATTCCTGGCACGATGGTGTATTTCAAAAGCTTGAAAGCAAAAATTTCGTTATTGTTTATTTTACCACTTGGTTTTGCAACAGGTATGTTGGCTGCCACCATTGCAGTTGGCGGTTTTATTGGAGTACCAGCTATGATCTACGCTTTGGGAGCACCAAGCTTGATGGCTTCAGCAACGGAATTAGTTGTTGCTTTTGTTATGGGAATGGGCGGTACAATTAAGTTTGCTTGGGGTGGTTTTGTAGATGTTCGTTTGGCAATGATTATTTTGGCTGGTTCATTATTCGGGGTTCAGTTAGGTGCGATAGGAACTACTTATGTTAAACCTTATGTGATTAAGCTAGTCATGGGATTAATTATGGTTATCGTACTATTTAGCCGTGCTCTTATGGTGCCAGTTTACCTAGCTCAGCTTGAAATAATTACTGTTTTAGATGCAGGGGTTGAACAAATTCTTAGGAATAGTAGCTTTGTAATTATGGCATTTGCTTTGATTTCGGGAGCGTTGATTGTTTTAGGAGCCATGTGGTCTGGCCTGCGAACCGAAAAGATGTTTCAGCAGACACTAAACAATGCAATAACAACTTGAGGTAATTTGAAAAATATGACCACACAAACATCACCTTTGCGGCAACTTGATAAAATCCTCTTGGCTACTGACGGTTCTAAGTTTAGTGCTGCTGCAGAACAAGAAGCTATTTCTTTAAGTCGTTTATTGGATAGCCATTTGTATATCATGTCAGTGGTACATGGTTTTCCTGAGGATGATACTTTAAATCTTCAATATTTGATTGAACAAGAAGAAGAAAAAGCCCATCGTTATATGGATGCTATCAAATCTAAAGCGGTTGGGATTAAGTGTGAAAACATATTGCGTAATGGCGAAGTTCCTTACCAAGAAATTGTAGATACTGCCGAAGAGCAACAAGTGGAACTTATTGTCATGGGCAGACGTGGTAAAAAGAATATGTTGCGATTTCTTATTGGTGCTAGTACAACTAAAGTTATCGACAATGCTCACTGTAGTGTTTTGGTTACCCCAAGAGATAGCAAAATTGAAGGTAAAAATATCCTACTAGCAGTGGATGCTTCGCTTTACAATGATAGAATTACTATTACCGCTATCAATTTGGCTAAACGGTTAAAAGCACCAATTACGCTCATTTCTATCGTCTATGATGAGCATGATGAAAAGCATCGCCAAGATGCAGAAAAGATGCTTGAGCGTACTAAAAAACTTATGGAAGCTGAATGTCTTAGTGTGAAAAATCAGACAGTCACTGATAAATATGCGGAAAATATAGCTAAAACCGCACAAAATATAGGTTGCGATCTGATATTGATTGATAGTTATGGATTAACAGGTTTAAAAAAATTATTACTTGGTAACATTTCTGAACAGGTAATCAGTTTGGCACAATGTGCTGTATTAGTGGTAAAAGATAGATTATCTATTTGAGCAGGATAGCTAATCATAGACGACAATTGTGTTAGTAGTAAAAAAATAACTCTTAACTAAACTAAATTTTTACGTTGTCAAATTTAGCTTATGTAATTCAACAAAGTAGAATTTAAGGACAAAACAAGATGACAAATATAACTGATGTGAATATTTTGAAAGGTGAAACTCGCATACTTGCATTGCAATATTGCAAAAAGGTTGTTTTATTAAACATTGCTAATCAATTACGTACAATGTTTAAAAGTGTTTTATATGTAATTAAAGAAGTGTTTTACCCTGAAATCAAAACGGAGTTTAGGGAGAAAGTTGGGAATAAAGCAGAAATGAGAGAGTGGATGCGTTGATTATCCATGGAAATCAATGATAATCATTGGTTATAAATAGAATTTCTTGGTAAAGGACCATAACTTTATATTATTTTTGAAGATATGACAGGTTTCTTACTGTAAAAAAACCGTGATGTATACTAAGCACTATCATAAAATGAGCTTTTTTAGACCTGACAGGTTTTGGATGTCAGGTATATATGGCCCATCGTTGAAATAGCAAAAGCGCAAACTATGACGGTGCCAAGTATACCAAATTAAGGTGAATAGCACGGTAGGGTTTATAAACAAAGCATCATACACTACAAAAGATAAGCATATATTAAATTATTTCTGATTATAACGAATTTTGGGGACACCCCCTAACCCCCCGTACACAGGGGGAAGTCCCAAAATAGAAAAAGCAAAGTGTCGAATGATGTTTGGTTCCACCCGTGTACGGGGGGTTAGGGGGTGTCCCCAAAATCTGTTACAATCAGAATTATTTTTAGTTATTGAATCACGCGAAGTTGAACAACAATCTGACATACCTGCTTTTTCTCCTTTATAGCTTAACACCGCTCTTTTCCCGCCGCTAGGTCGAACTGCAAGGCAAAGTTAGCTGGTAAAACAATGTGTAAACGAGTACTACCTTCTAACCGATCTTCAGCCGCTCGTCTTTTTGCGTTGGGAGCAAAGCTTTGTTAGAATTAATTTTACCCTGCCCCCTATTATTTGACCCACTGCACACCCAACCTACTCATACTTTCTTTCAATTTTGTTTCATACTCTGGGTTTGATTCCGATTCTTCAGGAGGCACAATTAAATTGCAACACAGCACTGAGACTCGCTCATTCTTCATTCTTCACTTTTGCAATTAGTGCTTCTGCAGCATATTCATTTAATCCCGCTCCCCAATATAATAGACATTATACCAATTTAAATTACAGCTGTTTCATAGTTCCAATGCCTGAATTGAAGTCTGAAATTATGTAATCCACAGCAAGTTTCCATAACAAAACCTTTAAAACCATTTTTCCAATTTCTAAGTGTTTCTTTGATAATTCTGTAACGTTTGACTCCACCAATGGCATGTTCAACTCAAACTCTAACACTTGAGATAATACGATTTTGCTCTTTTTCTTCTACTTTGCTCTTTTTCTTCTACAGTTAGTTCTCCCCCACGAGGTTTCTTTTTAGGTTCTGATGTTACGCAGATAGCTTCCAAACTTTCGTTTCAAATTCATTTTGCCAATTAAGAGCGCAACCCATCGCAAAATAAATTTGAAACGAAAGTAGAGATACACGGCTGTGTGTCTCTACTTTTGGAAGTGTTTTTTACCTTCACAAGGACGATTAATTGGTCTTTCAGTACCATCATGAAGGTACAACTCTATTTCTTCCTCTATAACTTCGGCTTCCATTTCGACTGTGGCTTTAGCTTCTTCCATTTCAAATGAAGTAGCTTCAACTTCCTCCATTTCAAATGAAGTAGTTTCAGCTTCTTCTTTTTTTAATTTTTCAAATTTTCTTTCAAGGCTTTCTGCATCTCTTGCGAGTAACTCATCTATTTCATTTAATGAAACCTTTAACACCTTGAAAAACCAAGGATATAACGAAGAACACAACTTTGGTCATGGTGATAAACATTTATCATCTGTATTTGCTAACCTATAGACATTCAGAAAAATAACTTCAAAAAACCTTCGAGGTTAAAGTTTTTGCGCGCAAAAACTTTAACCTCGAAGACAGGTTTCTAAAACCTGTCAGGTTTGGTGTGTAAAATTATTTATGTGAAAAACTATAATGCTATTAGCTTTTTTCATTGATCAGCTAGTGGGGCTTAGTTGTAACGTATTTCAACAGGCTCTTCAAAAAATGAAAAAACCTTTATACTTCTGGGAACGCTTTCGCTCAATCTTTTTTAATTTCCGTATTCCAAATTGGATGACTTTCTATCAAACCATTATCTCCCGTCATAAATTTGATTTACCTATCATAGATACTTCATGATGTTTTTGTAATTGTTTTTTAGGTTGCAATAAAGGCTGTATTCAAAGTGGATTTTTTGTGTTTATCATAAGGTGATTTTTTTATATTATAGCGTTTCCCGATTGGATAAAGTACAACCTCCCCTAAATCCCCTCCTTAATTAACTAACCTTTACCCACAAGTACCCTAAAATTATTTAATCGTATAAATAGTAAGGTTATATAACATTGTAACACCCATGAAATCCAAGCATGACGAGAGAACAAATTTTTGCCAGTTTCCTTTTAGAGTGATATCTCCCTATAACAAAAACCTATTGATTTCAATAGGTTTATCTACTTGTGGGTAAAGGTTAGCCTTAATTAAGGAGGAAATTTAGGGGAGGTTGTACTTTATCCAATCGGGAAACACTATAAATCCGATTACATAAACGAAAAATCATACAACTCAATCAACTCAGACCTCATTCAAATTCTAAAACTCCTAAGTTCAATAATAATAGCCGCAAAAGGAAAAAAACAAGAAAAATAATTCACCATTCACCATTAGAAAAGGATTTTGAAGATATAGTTTATGACTATTTCAAAAGCAGTTCGCTTTATATCGCCCGTACTCCCCTCAATCAAACTCCAGCAAGAAGAAGGTTACGAAAATGAAGACCCAATTGCCAAAGAACTCGAAAAAATCATGCGACAACGCCAAAAATTACCGCATATTTCGTTTTTTGCCTTCACTCCCAAACCAAAAACCTTCGAGATATCCGGCATTCCCGATGCTAACCAATAAACTGGTTTCCATGCTTTCCATTACTACACCATGCGTCAAGCCATTGAAGAAGGTTTTATTCTAAATGTGCTAAAAAATTATACCACTTATGGCACTTACTTCGAGTTAGTCGAAAAAAAACCGGAAGCGAAAAAGAACGAATTTGAAAAAGGCAAAGCACGTCATCTATTGCTTATGAAAGCACTACTCTTTAAATGGCTTAAACACGAACTTGACAAAGACGAAAAACAAAAAGAATAAATGGAGAATTTTTCTCGTTCCCAACGTTCACGTTGGGAATGCATACCGTGACGCTCTAGCGTCACTCCTTATAATTCACTTTAGGAGAAACTATGTTAACTCTACCTAACTATAAAATAGGTAGTCAAATTTACGAGAGCGTTAATTCCCTCGTTTATCGGGGGCATCGAAAAAAAGATAACCAACCGGTTATTCTTAAAATGCTCAAACAAGACTACCCAACCCCAGCGGAATTAACCCGCTATCAGCAAGAATATGAAATCACTCATGATTTAGATTTAACGGGAGTTATCAAAGTTTATGGTATTGAAAAATATCAAAATACGCTCGTCATTGTTTTAGAAGATTTTGGTGGCGAATCTTTAAAGCAACTCATAGAAAATCGTCCTTTGACGCTAAAGGACTTTCTTCCCCTTGCCATAGAAACGGCTGACAGTTTAAGCAAAATTCATGCCGCTAACATTATTCACAAGGATATTAACCCTAGTAATATTATCGTTAATTCTGATACTAAGCTTTTGAAAATCATTGACTTTGGGATAGCCAGTCGCCTACCGCGTGAAAATCCCACTCTAAAAAATCCAGAGCAATTAGAGGGTACATTAGCTTATTTATCTCCCGAACAAACCGGGCGCATCAATCGCAGTATGGATTATCGTACCGACTTATATTCGTTGGGAGTGACTTTTTACGAGTTACTAACAAGACAATTGCCTTTTGATGCCACTGACGCAATGGAATTAGTACATTGTCATATTGCAAAAACACCAACTCCCGTTTGTGATGTCAATCCTGACGTACCCCCGATTGTTTCCGATCTCATCATGAAACTGCTGGCAAAAAACGCCGAAGATCGATATCAATCGGCTTTTGGTGTCAAAGCGGATTTGGAGAAATGCCAAGAAAACCTGACAGGTCTTGAAGACCTGTCAGGTTTGCCCTTTGAACTCGCCCAAAATGATTTTTCAGGAAAATTTGAAATCCCGCAAAAACTCTATGGGCGCGATAATGAAGTCAATACATTATTACAAGCCTTTGAACGAGTCAGTTTAGGCAAAACTGAAATGATGCTGGTGGCGGGTTATTCGGGCGTAGGCAAAACCGCGCTAGTGCATGAAGTCCATAAACCCATGACAGAAAAGCGGGGTTATTTTACGGCGGGTAAATTCGACCAATTTCAAAAAAACATTCCTTATTCCGCCATCACCCAAGCGTTTAATGAATTCTGTCGTTATTTACTGATGGAAAATACGGAAGTTTTGGCAAACTGGAAAACTAAAATCTTGGACGCAGTGGGTGATAATGGCCAGATTATTATTGACGTTATCCCTGATTTGGAATTAGTTATTGGTACCCAACCTGAAGTCATAAAAGTTGGCCCCACTGAGACGCAAAATCGTTTCCAAATGTTTTTTTTGAACTTTGTCAAAGAGTTGTGCGATAAGGAACATCCCTTCATTCTGTTTATTGACGATTTGCAATGGGTGGATTCCGCCTCATTAGGTTTACTGAAAAGCATTATGCTTGATAACGAAATTAGGCACCTATTAATTATTGGAGCCTATCGAGATAATGAAGTTGACAGTAGCCATCCATTCATTATGGCAGTTTCTGAACTGCAAAAAGCCAATGCCATTATTAACCGGATTAAATTGGCTAATTTGCAACTATCTGATATTAATTATTTATTGCAAGATACTTTACAGTGTAAAGTTGAACAAAGCCAAAAATTAGCTAATTTGGTTTTTCAAAAAACTCAAGGCAATGCCTTTTTTACTCATCAATTTTTGCAAACGTTGTATTCAGATACGTTATTGCATTTTGATTTTAATCAATCTCAATGGCAATGGGATATTGAACTGATAGCAGCCAAAAATATCACTGCTAACGTGGTTGAATTGATGGCAAACAAGATTGACAAGTTGCCTTCAATCACCTCGGCGGCGTTACAATTAGCGGCTTGCATTGGTAATCAATTTGACTTACCCATATTGGCTATTATTTATGAGCAGGATCAAAACGAGACGTTATCTGTATTACATCCGGCAATTATCAAAGGGCTGATTCAGCCTTTAGATGAAAACTACAAACACTTCGACACCGCCGAAAAATCCCAATTCAAGTTTTTACACGATAGGGTACAGCAAGCAGCTTACGCTTTAATTGAAGATGAACAGAAACAAGCTGTCCATTTACAAATTGGTCGCTTGCTATTGAAAAATACCCCAGCCGACGTTTTAGAAGAACAAATATTTGATATTATTGGACATTTTAATCACAGCATTGAATTGCTCAATAATCAAGTTGAACGACTTGAAATATCTCGACTGAATTTGCTGGCAGGGCAAAAAGCGAAGATGGCAACGGCTTATGGGGCTGCGGTCAACTTTTTAACAATTGGAAGGGAATGCTTACCCGAAAAGAGTTGGGAAAGTGAATACGATTTGACGCTCAATCTTTTTACTGAAGCTTTGGAAGCGGCTTACCTCAGTGGTGACTTTCAACTGTTAGAGCAGCTTGCGCAAGCGGTGTTACAACAAACACGAACTGTATCGGATGAAGCGAGAATTTATGAAATTCAAATACTGGCTTATAATGCCCAAAATCAACAACGACAAGCTATCAAAATCGCTTTAATTTTTCTAAACCGATTAGGTATTAGTTTTCCAGAAGAACCTACCCAAGAAGATGTCGGATTAGCTATACAGGAAATGCACGTTTTTTTATCTGGTAAGTCAATCCAATCTCTCATTGATTTACCAATGATGACGAACACCCAGTCAATATTGGCAATGCATGTCATGAGTGCAGTCACTCCACCGGCTTACTTTGTATCACCAAGACTGCTTGTTTTACTAATACTTAAACAAGTTGAATTATCGCTTAAACATGGCAATATTGCTATGTCAAGTTATTCTTATGCTTGTTATGGATATATTCTTTGTGGCATTGTTGAAGATATTAAATCTGGTTACCAATTTGGTCAACTCGGTTTAAATTTATTGAAACGACTAGATGACGATGTCACTAAAGCGAAAGCCGTGTTTATATTTAATGGCCTTGTCAGGCTGTGGAAAGAACATGTCAGAACATCGTTACCCGCTTTATTAGAAGCTTATCAAATTGGTTTGGAAACAGGAGATATCGAATATGCAGCCTATTCTATCTACACTTATTCTTACCATGCTTATTTTGTTGGTAAACGACTTGTTGTACTTGAACCAGAATTGGCTCAATACTGTCATGCAATTGCTCGGCTTAAACAGGAATCTACCCTTATTTGGAATAACTTGTATCGGCAAGTCATTTTAAACTTAATGGGGCGTTCCGACAATCCGTGTCGTTTGATTGGCGAAGTTTATGACGAAAGTGTTCAGTTACCACTTCATCAACAAGCGAATGACAGAATGGTGCTCCATTTTTTACATCTTAACAAATGTATCTTACATTATTTATTTCAAGAACCTATCCAAGCTGTTGAAAATGCTGAAATAGCAGAACAATATTTAGATGGTGTTATCAGTTTGTTAATGGTGGCTATATTTCATTTTTATGATTCTTTGATACAGTTGGCGGTATATCCTAGTTTGTCCCCGCAAAAACAGGAAGCCATTTTGACTAAAGTATCAGCTAACCAAGAGAAAATGAAACACTGGGTACATCATGCCCCCATGAATTTCCAGCACAAATACGATTTAGTCGAGGCTGAAAAAGCACATGTTTTGGGACAACTAGAAGCTATAGAGTGGTATGAAAAAGCCATTGCTGGTGCCAAGGAAAATGAATATCTCCATGAAGAAGCCTTAGCTTATGAACTCGCAGCCAAATTTTATTTAGGGCGTGGCATGGATAAATTTGCCCAAACCTATATGCGAGAAGCACACTATCGCTATCAACAATGGGGAGCTTTGGCTAAAATCACAGATTTGGAAATCAGATATCCGCAATTTCTGGCTTCCAAAACGGCTCGTACTATTTCAACTAATGCCACTGTTTCAGTAACAAGAATGGCGAAAGCATCGACAACTGGCAGTTCACAATGGCTAGATTTGAACAGTGTCACAAAAGCTTCTCAAACTCTGTCAGGAGAAATTGTGTTGAGCCGGTTGTTAGAAAAAATGATGCACATTGTTATTGAAAATGCCGGGGCTGAAAAGGGTTTTTTGCTGTTGCCTAAACAAGACAGTTGGTTTATCGAAGCTGAAGGGCTTGTGGATAGTTCGGATACCACCGTTTTACAATCATTACCCCTTGAAAAAACTGAGCAAGTGTCGGCAAACATTATTCATTATGTCGTTCGTACTCAAGAAAATGTCGTTTTACACGATGCCACAATCGATGGCACAATCGATGGCACATATCAGCGTGATGCCTACATTGTTAAACATCGCCCCAAATCTGTGTTATGTGCGCCGCTTGTCAATCAAGGGCAGTTGACAGGTATTTTGTATTTGGAAAATAATTTGACGACGGGTGCTTTTACTGCCAATAGATTGGAAACGCTCAATATGTTGTCCTCGCAAATCGCCATTTCTATTGAAAACTCTTTGTTATACAATAATTTAGAACAAAAAGTGGCAGAGCGTACCCAAGAACTATCTGATGCCCTCGCTCATCTCAAAACGACTCAGAGCCAATTAGTAGAGTCGGAAAAAATGGCCTCATTAGGTGGTTTAGTCGCCGGGGTTGCCCATGAAATCAATACACCCATTGGGATTGGATTAATATCAGCTTCTACGTTGACAAAAAAGACCGAAGTAGCCATAAACGCATTTAAAAGCAACCAGTTGAAAAAGTCAACTATGGGTGCTTATTTTGACCAAGTCAACCATGGTAGCCTGCTTATCTTAAAAAATCTGGAACGTGCCAGTGAATTGGTGAAAAGCTTTAAGCAAGTAGCCGTTGACCAAAACAATTTGGAACAACGTTCCTTTGTAGTTAAAAAGTATATTGAAGACATGTTGGTTGCTTTAAAACCAAAACTGCAAAAAACACCACATCAAATTACCCTGAATGGAGATGAACAGATTGAGATAAACAATTATCCAGGTGCTTTCTCACAAGTCGTCACTAATCTGCTGATGAACTCCATCACCCATGCCTATCAAGAAGAAGAGGAAGGACAGTTATGTTTTGATATTCAAAGCGAATCAGAGCAAGTCATTATTGAATATAGCGATGACGGCTGTGGCATACCCACAGAACATTTACCTAAAATCTTTGACCCCTTTTTTACAACAGGGCGTGCCAAGGGCGGAACTGGCTTAGGGTTGCATATTGTCTATAATTTAGTGACCCAAAAACTAAAAGGGACAATCCAAGTTGAAAGCGTTGTGGGAGTTGGCACAACGTTTATTATCAATTTACCATTGACTAACTAAAACTGCTTGGAGTCCAAAGCTTCAGCTTTGGACTCCACTGAATTTGGAAACCATCAAAAAACGGTGCAATATGACAAATAACATCAATAATAACAATTTATCGGATAACGAAGATGACGATAAAATGTCCTGGATTGAGGAAGATGACGAACTGGTTTGGGCTGAGGAAGATGTTTCACCAACTTCTTCGCCAGATGAGAACCAAATCGCTGCTCAAAATATTTTGCTAACAGGGCAAGATGAATGGATAAGCCATGATGCAACGACTTGGAAAGTGATGGTAGTCGATGATGAGCCTGAAATTCATGATGTCATACGCTTTGCTTTAGATGGGTTTATTTTTCAAGAAAAAGCACTCAATCTGATTTTTGCCAGTTCCGGAGAAGAAGCAAAGTCCTTATTAAAAAAACACCCAGACACGGCTCTTATTTTCCTAGATGTCGTCATGGAGAAAAATGATACTGGTTTACAGTTGGTCAAATATATCCGTAATACTTTGCAACAGTTTATGGTGCGAATTATCCTCCATACAGGGCAACCGGGTGAAGTACCCGAGGAATCGGTTATTGAGAATTATGACATTAACGACTATAAGCTCAAGTCTGAAATGACGCAGGGAAAATTGTTGGTTGCGGCAATGGCAGGATTAAGAGGTTATCGTGATTTGCTCCGGCTAGAAAGGAATAAAATCGAATTGAGCGAACTATACAGTACAGTGGAACAAAAAGTAGTCGAGCGCACTGCCCAATTAGCACAGGCCAATACTCAAATAAAAGATGCCAATGAAGAAATTACGGCTCTTTACGAGCAACTCCAGTCAGAAAATCTTCGTATGAGAGCCGAATTAGATGTTTCGCGCCGCTTGCAACAAATGCTGTTACCCCCTCCAACGGAACTCTCACAAATTGAAGGATTGGAAATAGCAGGGTTTCTGGAACCCGCGGCCGAAGTGGGAGGCGATTATTATGATGTTCAACAACGGGGGAATCGCGTTCTGTGTGGTATCGGCGATGTGACGGGACATGGCTTAGAAAGTGGTGTATTGGCAATAATGACACAAACTGCCGTAAAAACGCTGTTAGCCAATAACGAAACTGATTCTGTAAAGTTTTTGACAAGCCTCAATGAGACGATTTATCACAATGTCCAACGAATGAACAGCGACAAAAACTTAACTTTCGCCTTATTGGATTATCAAAATGGACAAATTCGCGTAACAGGACAACACGAAGAAATAATTGTGGTGCGTTCTGGCGAAGTAGAATTGATAGATACTATCGACTTAGGTTTTCCCATTGGCTTAGATGACAACATCGCTGACTTCATATCCGAAGCTAAAATCTCCTTGAATACGGGAGATGTGGTAGTACTTTACACTGATGGCATTACCGAAGCCATCAATCCTGATAAAGTCCAATATGGGTTAGAACGCCTTTGCGAAGTTATCCAACAACATTGGCAACAAACTGCTCAAGAAATTCAGCAAGCGGTGATTGAAGATGTACGACAGTTTATTGGTACGCAAAAGGTGTATGATGATATTACTTTGTTAGTTTTAAAGCAAAAATAGAATAATTTCTCGTTCCCAACGTCCACGTTGGGAATGCATACTGTGACGCTCCGCGTCACTCCTTTTTTCTTTCTGGTTCCCAACGGAAACAAAGGGAACGTATACTGTGACGCTCCGCGTCACTCCTTATCATTCACTTTAGGAGAAACTATGTTAACTCTACCTCACTATCAAATAGGTAATCAGATTTACGAGAGTGTTAACTCGCTCGTTTATCGGGGGCATCGGGATAATCAACCGGTTATCCTTAAAATGCTCAAACAAGACTACCCAACCCCGACAGAACTCGCCCGCTATCAGCAAGAGTATGAAATTACTCATGATTTGGATTTAACGGGAGTTATCAAAGTTTATGGTATTGAAAAATATCAAAATACCCTTGTTATTGTTTTGGAAGATTTTGGCGGTGAATCTTTAAAACAATTAATGGCAAATAGAACATTGACAATCAATGAATTTTTGCCACTTGCCATTTCAATTGCTGATATTTTGGGCAAGATTCATGCCGCCAACATGATTCACAAGGATATTAACCCTAGTAATATTATCGTTAATCATGATACTAAGCTCTTGAAAATAATTGACTTTGGGATAGCCAGTCGCCTACCGCGTGAAAATCCCACGCTCAAAAATCCAGAGCAATTAGAGGGTACATTAGCTTATTTATCTCCCGAACAAACCGGGCGTATTAATCGCAGTATGGATTATCGCACCGACTTATATTCTTTGGGAGTCACTTTTTACGAATTGCTCACAGGGCAATTACCTTTTGATGCCACCGATGCAATGGAGTTAGTGCATTGTCATATTGCAAAAACTCCCTCCCCTGTTTGTGATGTCAATTCTGACGTAGCTCCGATTGTTTCCGATCTCATAATGAAACTGTTGGCAAAAAACGCCGAGGATCGATATCAATCGGCTTTTGGTGTCAAAGCGGATTTGGAGAGATGTCTCAAAAACCTGACAGGTTTGTCCGAGGATCGATATCAATCGGCTTTTGGTGTCAAAGCGGATTTGGAAAAGTGCCAAGAAAACCTGACAGGTTTTGAAAACCTGTCAGGTTTGTCCTTTGAACTCGCCCAAAACGATTTTTCGGGAAAATTTGAAATCCCGCAAAAACTGTATGGGCGTGAAAACGAGATTAACACTTTACTGCAAGCATTTGAGCGAATCAGTTCTGGAAAAGCGGAAATGATGCTTGTCGCCGGTTATTCTGGCGTGGGCAAAACCGCTTTGGTGCATGAAGTTCATAAACCCATGACTGAAAAGCGGGGTTATTTTGCGGCGGGTAAGTTTGACCAATTCCAAAAAAATATTCCGTATTCTGCCATTACGCAAGCGTTTAATGAATTTTGTCGTTATTTGCTGATGGAAAATGCTTCAATTTTGGCAGTTTGGCAAAGCAAAATCTTGGATGCGGTAGGCAATAATGGGCAAATTATCATTGACGTTATTCCTGATTTGGAATTAGTCATTGGTAAACAGCCAACGGTTGCAGAAGTGGGTCCCACTGAGGCACAAAACCGTTTCCTTATGTTTTTCTTGAATTTTGTCAAAGCATTATGTGATAAGGAGCATCCGTTCATTCTGTTTATTGACGATTTGCAATGGGTGGACTCTGCCTCATTGGGTTTACTCAAAAACATCATGCTTGATAGTGAAGTTAGGCATCTGTTAATTATTGGTGCTTACCGTGATAATGAAGTTGATAGCAGTCACCCATTTATTATAACAGTGGATGAACTCCAAAAAGCCAACGCCATCATTAACACTATCGAACTGACTAATTTGCAACAAGAGGATATCAACCATTTATTACAAGACAGCCTCAATTGTGAAGCTTTACTCACTCAACCACTCACCGACTTGATTTACCAAAAAACCCAAGGCAATGCTTTTTTCACTCATCAATTTTTGCATACTTTGTATTCCGATGCATTATTGCGTTTTGATTTTGAACAACATCTATGGCAATGGGACGTTGAACAGATAGCTGCCCAAAATATCACTGCTAATGTGGTCGAATTGATGAGCAACAAGATTGACAAGTTGCCAGAAAAAACATCGGCAGTGTTGCAGTTAGCGGCTTGTATTGGTAATCAATTTGACTTGCCCATATTGGCTATTATTTATGAGCAAGACCAAAACGAGACGCTAGAAGTATTGCATTCGGCAATTACCGAAGGGCTTATTCAGCCTTTAGATGAAAACTACAAACACCCTGATACTCTTGAAAAATCCCAATTCAAGTTTTTGCACGACAGGGTGCAACAAGCGGCTTATACATTAATTGATGATGAGCAGAAACAAGCCGTCCATTTACAAATAGGCAGTTTGCTATTGAGAAATACACCTGCCAATGTTTTGGAAGAAAAAGTGTTTGATATTGTGGGACAAATTAACCATAGCATTGAATTGCTCAATGATCCGGCCGAGCGGATTAAGATTGCCCAACTAAATTTAATAGCTGGACAAAAGGCGAAGACGGCAACAGCTCATGGGGCTGCGGTCAACTATTTAACAGTCGGGCGGGAATGTCTAACCGAAAATAGTTGGGAAAGTGAATATGACTTAACGTTGGCGTTATATGAATCCGCAGCCGATGCGGCATACCTTATTGGCGATTTTTCTCGACAAGAACAATTGGTTGAGATCGTACTTAACAATGCTAAATCGTTGTCGGACAAACTAAACGCTTACGAAATCAGGATAGTTTCTTATTTTGCACAAAGCCAATGCTTAGAAGCCATAAAAGTCAAACTCTCTGTGCTGAATAGGTTAGGCATTAATTTTCCAGAAGACCCTAATTCTTCGGATGTTGATCTCGCTTTAGCGGAAACGCAATCCAATTTGGCTGATAAATCCATTGAGGATTTAGCCAATCTGCCAGAAATGACTGATCCCAATAAACTGCTTGCCATACGTGTCCTTTCAAGAGGACATGCGCCGGTTCTTTTTAATGTTCCTAAACTGGCGCACCTGATGGCTTGTGAACAAATTAATCTGTCAATCAAATATGGTAATACCCCCGATTCAATTGTCGGGTATAACATGTATGGCATTTTTCTTTGTCAGGAGGTGGGAGACATTGAAGCGGGATTTAGGTTTGGAGAACTCTCCATGCGTATGTTGGAACAGTACAATGTTAAAGAATTTCAAGCACGGGTATCAATGTACGTTAACTTTTGTATACGCTATTGGAAAAGACATCTCAAAGAAACATTGCAACCGCTTCGAGAAGCCTATCAGGTTGCATTGGAAGTGGGAGATTTAGAATTTGCCTCCTACAATACGGTTAACTGCTCAATGTACTCATTGTTTAGCGGCAAAGAACTCCCAGTATTGGAACAAGAAATGGCTTTGACGAGTTCAGTATTAAAACAAATCAAGCAAGAGTACCCTTTTTATGTTCATGCGATTTATCAACAAACCGTCTTGAATTTGATGGGTAATGATTCAGTGGATTTTCCGCCTTGTCGTTTAATTGGTGATGTGTATAACGAAGAGATCATGTTACCACGCTATCAAGAAGCAAACGATGATTATTCCATATTTTGTTTAGCTTCCAATAAACTTTTCTTGTGTTATCTGTTTCAGGAATACCAGAGTGCATTTGAACAAGCCACAATTGCAGAACCGCTTTTACAGTTTACGGAAGGTGCTTATTTGATGCCCCTTTTTGTATTCCATGATTCTCTAGCACGACTAGCGGTTTACCCTGATGCAGATCCGTCTGATAAAGAAAGCCTTCTCAAAAAGGTATCTGCTAACCAGGAACAGATGCAAGATTGGGCTAAACACGCACCCATGAATTTTCAACACAAATACGATTTAGTGGAAGCTGAAAAAGCACGGGTTTTGGGACAATTGGAAGCGATGGAGTGGTATGAAAAAGCCATCAAAGGTGCGGCTGATAATGAGTATATTCAAGAAGAAGCCCTAGCTTATGAATTAGCGGCTGGGTTTTATCTCGCTCGTGGTATGGACAAATTTTCCAAAGTTTACTTACGTGATGCCCACTACGCTTATCAACAATGGGGAGCTTTAGCAAAAGTAAAGGATTTAGAAGCAAAATATCCGCAACTGTTGTCCACCCAAAGCACAAAAACGCTTGATTTTACTATCACAAAGCGAGCAACACTCGTTGATTCTGCAACTCGATTGACAACTTCAATGATGTTAGATTTGGACAGTGTTACCAAAGCTGCCCAAACTTTGGCGGGTGAAATTGTCCTAAGCAAACTGTTAAAAAAAATGATGCACACGCTCATTGAAAATGCGGGAGCCGAAAGAGGCTTGTTGATATTAGATAAAGAAGGGCAATGGGTGATTGAAGCTTCAGGCGCATTTGATATTGATATCGTTCCAGTGTTGCAATCTCTTTCAATCAAAAACCGTTTGCCATCAACCATTATCAATTATGTGGTAAGAAGCCATGAGCCAGTGGTATTAGCCAATGCCATGCAAGAAGGTATTTACACTGAGGATAGCTACATTCGCCAACATCAACTCAAATCGATTTTATGTAGTCCGATTCTTCACCAAGGACAATTGATTGGCTTGCTCTATTTGGAAAATAATCTCACTGAAGGCGCGTTTACCCTAGCACGACTCAAAATAGTTGATATGCTCTCTTCTCAAGCAGCAATTTCCCTTGAAAATGCTTTGTTGTATCGCACCTTGGAACAAAAAGTAGAGCGACGTACCAAACAACTTGCAAACGCTAATCAAGAAATTACACTTCTCAATGAACGTCTCAAAGAAGAAAACCTGCGTATGGGTGCTGAATTAGATGTTGCCAAACAATTACAACAGATGGTTCTACCCAAAGAATCAGAATTGCAACAGATTGAAAGCCTAGATATAGCAGGTTTTATGGAACCCGCCGATGAAATCGGTGGTGATTATTATGATGTGCTTGAACATGATGGACACATAAAAATTGGCATCGGCGATGTAACCGGGCATGGTTTAGAAAGTGGTGTGTTAATGCTGATGGTACAAACTGCTGTACAAAGTCTATTGATTGGTGAGATTAGTGATGCTCAACAATTCCTAAATTTCCTCAACCGCATCATTTATAAAAACGTCAAACGGATTGAGACAGACAAAAACTTAACACTGTCTTTATTGGATTATCAGGATGGGCAATTGCGGATAACAGGACAACATGAAGACGTGTTGGTAGTGCGCCAAGGTGGCAAAATTGAGCGAGTTGATACCGTTGACTTAGGATTTATGGTGGGAGTCATTCCCAATATTGCCCACACGCTCTCCCACTTGGATATCCAATTACAACCGGGAGACGGTATTGTTCTTTACACTGATGGCATTACCGAAGCGCGAAATCCCAAAATGAAGTTTTATGGCGTAGAACGCCTGTGCGAAGTCATTAGCCAAAATTGGCATCTCACCGCCAAAGAAATCCAACAAGCCATCGTTGTTGATGTTAAAAAATACATTGGTACGCAAAAGGTTTTTGATGATATTACTTTGTTGGTTTTGAAACAGCAATAACCAACCTTTAACTGCAAAAACCAAGAACTACTGGGATTGTATATAATAAAGGATTTAAATCTAAGCATGATTGCAATCTGCTCTTTTTTATAAATAATCCTTGTAATTTCTTCCAAAGCTAAAGCTTTGGACTCCAATAACCCAACGTTGTAATCCTTTATTAGATACAATCCTTGTAGTTCAGGTTTTTCTGTTTTTATAAATAATCGTTATCAGCTCTCAAAGCTAAAACTTTTAACGAAAATAACCTGATACTGTAATCCTTTCTAATTTCTCAAACTGGATTACCAATCATCGGGAATTTTCAATAACTCATCACTAGAGTAATTTTAGGAGCAAGATAAATGTCAAATAACTCTGTAGTCACCTTGCATGATATAAATTCGGCGAAAGATAAAGGAAAGAAATTTTCTGAATTAGTTGATTTAAAGACTCTTGAGACTCTCGTAGACAATTTTAACAAGGTTGTAGGCATTGCCGATGCTATTATTGATCTTGAGGGCGTTGTTATAGTTGGTGCTGGCTGGCTGGATGTCTGCACTAAATTTCATCGTGCCAATCCTTCCAGTTGCGCCAGATGTATTGAAAGCGATACTTCCATAGCTAGTGCTCTAATGAAAGGAGATGGGTATGCGGTGTACCAATGTATGAATGGACTGGCAGAGGCTGCTGCGCCTATTAAGATTGAAGGGAAGCATGTCGCCAATCTCTTTATTGGACAATTTTTTTTCTCCCAACCTGATATGGAATTTTTTCGCAAACAGGCTGTAGAATTTGGCTTCGATGAAAAAAGTTATCTCGAAGCCGTCCTAAAAGCTCCAATTATTGATGAGAAACAAGCCAAGTCCATTGTAAAGTTTCTAGCTAACTTAGCCGAAATTATTGGTGAAATGGGCTTACAACAAATCAAATTGGAAGCACATGATAAGCTCAAAGATGAGTTCTTGGCCAACACCTCCCACGAGCTACGTACTCCTCTTAACGGCATTATTGGCATTGCAGAATCTTTGATAGACGGTGCTACTGGCGAATTAGATAAACGAACTAAAGCTAATCTTGCGATGATTGCCAATAGTGGGAAACGTTTATCATCCTTAGTTAGTGATATTCTTGACTTCTCTAAGTTGAAGCATCATGACATTGGCTTGCAATTAAAATCGCTTGAATTACATTCCATTGTTGATATGGTGCTAACGATTAGTCAACCATTGCTTGGCCATAAACAAGTAGATTTTGTCAATACAGTTAAACTTGATTTACCGGCTGTTTTTGCGGATGAAAATCGCTTGCAACAAATTTTGTATAATTTGGTTGGTAATGCGATTAAATTTACCGAGCAAGGGCACATCACAGTTTCGGCCGAAGCTATTAATGAACAGCAAGTACAAATCACGCTTGCTGATGATGGTATTGGTATTCCTGCTGATAAGTTAGACAGCATTTTTGAGTCTTTTGAACAAGCTGAAGGCTCTACTTCTAGAGAATATGGTGGTACTGGTTTGGGTTTGGCGGTTACGAAAAAATTGGTGGAATTACACGGCGGCAAGATTTGGGTAGAATCTACTTTAGGTATTGGTTCAAAGTTTATTTTTATTTTACCTTCCTCGGAAGAATCAGCAGTTCCTTTGTCTGCAAACCGTCCTAAATTAGCTCACACCATTGTCCATAGTGATGTTCACACGGAAGAAAGTTCTGTAGCACCAGCTACAATTAATGCTACCTTCAAAATTCTAATTGTTGATGACGAACCAGTCAATTTACAAGTTTTACATAACTATTTGTCTTTGCAAAATTACAGTATCGTCCAAGCAACTTCCGGCCATGAAGCTTTGAAGTTCATAGATGATGGCTTAATACCAGATGTTATTTTATTAGACGTGATGATGCCAAAAATGACTGGTTATGAAGTCACTCACAAGCTCAGGGAAAAATGGCAAGCAATTGAAATGCCAATATTGTTATTGACAGCCAAGAACCAAGTAAAAGATTTGGTCCAAGGTTTGGAAGCTGGTGCTAATGACTACATGACTAAACCAATTTCCAAGGAAGAATTATTGGCAAGAGTAAAAACTCATCTGTCTCTAAAAACTTTGACAGCCGATAATTTACGCATGGGTGCTGAACTAGATGTGGCTAAGCAATTGCAACAAATGGTTTTACCCAAGGAATCAGAATTGCAACAAATTGAAAGCCTAGATATAGCAGGCTTTATGGAATCTGCGGATGAAATCGGTGGTGATTATTATGATGTGCTTGAACATAATGGACGCATAAAAATTGGTATAGGCGATGTCACTGGGCATGGTTTAGAAAGTGGTGTGTTAATGTTGATGGTACAAACTGCTGTACAAAGTTTGCTGATTGGCGAGATTAGCGATGCTCAACAATTTTTAAATTTCCTCAATCGCATCATTTATAAAAATGTCAAACGGATTGAGACAGACAAAAATTTAACACTGTCTTTATTGGATTACCAAGACGGGCAATTGCGGATAACCGGACAACATGAAGACGTGTTGGTAGTGCGCCAAGGAGGCAAAATTGAGCGAGTTAATACCGTTGACTTAGGATTTATGGTGGGAGTCATACCTAATATTGCCCATACGCTCTCCCACTTGGATATCCAGTTAAAAAAGGGAGATGGCATTGTGCTTTACACGGATGGCATTACCGAAGCACGAAATCCTAAGATGGTGCTTTATGAAATAGAACGCTTATGCGAAGTTATTAGTCAAAACTGGCACTTATCTGCCCAAGAAATTCAACAAGCCATCATTGCTGATGTGAAACAATTTATTGGTACGCAAAAGGTTTTTGATGATATTACGTTGTTGGTTTTGAAGCAGAAATAATATAGTTTGATTCTCGTTTCCAACGTCCACGTCTCATCGTTATACATAAGTCAAAATGTAGGGTGGGTAGAGGTACGAAACCCACCAATTTCAAGGAATCGGTGGGTTTCGCTACCGCTCTACCCACCCTACAAAAAACTATTTCTCGTTCCCAACGTCTACGTTGGGAATACATACCGTGACGCTCCAGCGTCACTCCTTTTAAAATAAATACTAATGATAATTCATGTCTCGCTTACTGATTCAAAATTACCACACTGAAGTTGAAAAAATCATTCAATATGGCGGCTCCCGTAAGGAAACCTCTATTCGGGTGGCTTTTCAAAATTTGTTGAATGGGTATTGCATTGCTAAAAATTTTATTTTAATTCCTGAATTAGAATATCGTACCAAGCATGATACCACCGTTTATCCTGATGGCACGGTAAAGGATGCGTTGCGCTTGCCTTGGGGGTATTGGGAGAGCAAGGATCAAGATGATAATTTGGATAAGGAAATCCAAAACAAATTCATTAAAGGTTATCCTAATGATAACATTTTATTTGAGGATTCGCAAACCGCTGTCTTAATTCAAGGGGGTAACGAAATCCAACGGGTAAAAATGGTGGATGCCGATAAATTGGATGCGCTGTTTACCCATTTTATTAATTATGAACGCCCCGAAGTTCAAGACTTTCGCAAAGCCATTGAGTGCTTTAAGACGGACTTACCCATTGTTATCAATACGTTACGCCAAACACTGGAGAGTCAAGACAAAACCAACAAGAGATTTAAAGCCGCTTTTAAAAGCTTGTTTACGCTGTGTCAACAATCCATCAATCCCAAAATCAATGCGTTTGATATTCGGGAGATGATTATTCAACATATTCTTACCGAAGATATTTTTTTAACGGTATTTAATGAAAGCCAATTTCATCGGGAAAATATTATCGCGCAGCAATTAGAATCGGTGGTAAATACTTTTTTTATGGGCAAAGTACGCCGTGAAACGCTGAAATCTATTGAAAGTTATTATGCCGTGATTCGGCGTGAAGCGGCTAACATTTCTAATCACCACGAAAAACAAAAATTTCTCAAGGTAGTGTATGAGAACTTTTATAAAACTTACAATCCCAAAGCAGCGGATCGATTAGGCATCGTTTACACCCCCAATGAAATCGTGCGGTTTATGATTGAGAGTACCGATTATTTATTGGAAAAGCACTTTAATCGGTTATTAGCGGATGATGATGTGGAAATTCTTGATCCTGCGACTGGTACAGGGACGTTTATCACGGAACTGATTGAATATTTACCGAAAAATCGGCTTCGTGCTAAATACTTGAATGAAATCCATTGCAATGAATTGGCGATTTTGCCCTATTACATTGCTAATTTGAATATTGAATACACCTATCAACAGAAAATGGAGGAGTATGAAGCCTTCCCCCATATTTGTTTTGTGGATACATTGGACAATTTAAGCTTTGAGCATAGTTATCAAAATCAACAGAAAACCTTATCTATTGGGTTGGGAGAAGAAAACGCGGCACGGATTCAGGCGCAAAATAAACGTAAGATTTCAGTGATTATCGGTAATCCCCCTTACAACGCCAATCAACAAAACGAGAACGATAACAATAAAAATCGTGCTTATGATGGTAAGGGGAGTATAGACGAATCAATAAAACGCACTTATATTGCCAACAGCACCGCCCAGAAAACCAAGCTTTATGATATGTATGCGCGTTTTTTTCGCTGGGCAAGTAATCGTTTATCCGATAATGGCATTTTAACGTTTGTCACTAACTCCTCTTTTTTAGAGGCGCGTACTTTTGATGGTTTTAGAAAAGTGGTTGCTGAGGAATTTAATGATATTTATGTGATTGATTTAGGGGGCGATGTTAGAAAAAATCCCAAATTATCTGGCACTAAAAATAATGTGTTTGGGATTCAAACCGGCGTAGCGATTTCGTTTATGGTAAAACGTCATCGTAGAGACGCACAGCCGTGCGTCTCTACAACCTGCAAAATCCATTATATACGCCGCCCAGAATTGGAAATCGCCACCAATAAATTGGCTTTTTTGAGAAGTACATCGTTTAGGGAAATGTATTTTAATCGTATTCAACCCGATAAAAATCACAATTGGCTCAACATCGCTGATAATGATTTTGAGGATTTATTGCCGTTAGCGAATAAGGAAACAAAACTGGCGAAATCTCAGAAAGAGGAACGGGCGATTTTTAAGTTGTTTTCTAATGGGATTGTTACTGCTAGAGATGAATGGGTTTATGATTTTAATGAACAAAATTTGATAGAGAAAGTCAATTTCTTTTGTGATTTTTATCAACAAGAACAAGTCAGGTGGGAGAAATCAAATAAAAAATTATCCATTAATGATTTTGTGGGCAGAACAATCAAATGGACTTCCGAGTTAGAAGCACATTTACAAAAGGGTTCAATCTTAGAATTTGATAGCAATTTTGTTAGAGAATCTCTTTATAGGCCTTTTATTAAAAGGGTACTTTATTTTGATAGAATAATTGTTCACAGAATATATCAACAAGGTGAATTATTTAAGTTTGGTAAAATGGATACCAATAAGCTAATTTGTTTTTCAGGGTTATCATCAAGCAAACCCTTTCAAAGCTTAATAACTAAATATGTTGCTGGTTTCGATTTTTTAGAAAAAACACAATGCCTCCCCCTATACCGCTATGACAAACAAGGCAATCGCCACGACAACATAACCGATTGGGGCTTAAACCAGTTTTGCTCCCATTACCAAGATGACACCATCACCAAGGAGAACATTTTTCATTATACCTACGCTGTATTGCATCATCCGACTTATCGGGAGAAATACGCCCTGAACTTAAAGCGTGAATTTCCGCGCCTCCCGTTTTATGAAGATTTCCCACAATGGGCAATATGGGGCAAACAATTGATAGATTTACATTTGAATTACGAAACCATCAAAAAATACCTCTTTAAACGGATTAATAAAAAACTGGCCAGCAACAAAGCCAACAAACCCAGACTCAAAGCCGATAAGAATAAAGGAGAAATTGACTTAGACGCTATCACCACATTACAAGGCATTCCTCCCGAAGCTTGGGAGTATAAATTGGGTAATCGTTCTGCCTTGGAATGGATATTGGATCAATACAAAGAAAAGAAGCCCCGCGACAAAACCATTGCCGAGAAATTCAACACCTATCGCTTTGCTGATTACAAAGAAACGGTGGTAGAATTATTGCAACGGGTGTGTACTGTCAGCGTGGAAACCATACGAATTGTTGGAGAAATGCCTTAAATATTCTCGTTCCCAACGTCTACGTTGGGAATGCATACTGTGACGCTCCAGCGTCACTCCTTAAAAAGAAATAAGTAAAAAGGAAATGACAATGAAAACATTAGCTCTATTGAGCAAAATCCTCGTTTTAACCTTAACAACACTGATATTTATCAGTCCATCATGGGCTGAGGTTCGACATGAAGACTCCCCTATCCGATTTTCAGATGGTGATCTAAAATTTTCACATCCGCTCAATCTGAATACGGAATTGAAACAGGCGTTTATTCAAGACAGAGAGGGCTTTTTTTGGATAGGTACGCTTTCATCCGGCTTGATTCGATATGATGGTTATGATCTGAAATATTTTACCAAAGGGCCGCATTCGATTTCAAGCAACAGTATTCAAAGTATTATTGAAGACAAAGAGGGTATCCTCTGGATTTCTAGCAATGGTGGAGGACTTAATAAGTATGATAAACGTACAAATACCTTCACTCATTATCACCATGATCCCAAAAATCCCAATAGCATCAGTAGTGATATGTTTAGTTTAGAAACTAAAACATTGCTGGACGATCAAGACGGATATCTATGGATTGGGACAATTAACGGACTTGATAAGTTTGATAAAAACACCGAGTCATTTACCCACTACAAACATGACCCTAATAATGTCAATAGTTTGATTCATAATAATATTCGGGCATTGTTTGAATCTCAAAATGGCATTATCTGGATTGGGACTGTCAGCGGATTTTGTAAACTTGATAAATACACAGAACAATTTACTTGTTACAGCCATCAGCCTAACAACAAAAATAGTTTGCCTGATAGTCATGTTTTCTCATTATTTGAAGATAGTAATGGCATAGTATGGATTGGTACTAATGGTGGTACGCTCAGTAAATTTGATCCCAAAACAGAGAAATTTACCCATTATACCCACAATGTAGAAAACCCTAATGGTTTACCCAAAATGCAAATCACGCTTATTAATGAACTCAATTCGGGAGAATTGTTTTTGGGAACGGCTGTAGATACCGTTGGTTTAGTGACATTTGATCCGAAGACTGAACGTTTTACGATTTATCACCATGATCCAAAGGATAAAAGCACTATTAGCTCTGACATGATCACAGGGATTTATGAAGATCGTGCTGGGACAATGTGGGTTATAAATACCTTAGGTGCGATAGACAAATATGATAGAAAAGCGCAGAAATTCACAGTATATCAACACAATCCAAATAATCCAAACAGTTTAAGTGATAATACTGTGGCTCCTATACATGAAGATAAAGATGATTCCAACCTACTTTGGTTTGGCACAATATCGAAGGGGTTAAACAAATATAACCGAACCACACAAGCTTGGACTCATTACCCTTATGAACTCAATAATGAATCTAGTTTTGGACATCCGTATGTAGTGACGTTATTTGAAGACAGCGAAAACACTTTTTGGGTAGGTACTTTTGGTTCCTTGTGTCTTTTTGATAAAGTGCAAGGCTTATGCACTAAACATTATCCTGAAATCAATAGTGTATACGCTATTATTGAAGATTATCAGCAACCCCATATTTTTTGGCTGGGTAGCTTTTTGTATGGGTTACATAAGTACAACAAAAAAAATGACACGTTTGTGAATTACAAACATGATCCGCAAAATCCAAACAGCCTAAGTAACAATAATATACTTTGGGATAGTATTATTCAAGACAGGGAAGAACCACATATTCTTTGGATTGGAACCGGAGGTGGTGGACTTAATAGGTTTGATACACAAACTGAAACCTTTACCCATTACACCAACAATCCCAATGATCCAGAAACGCTCATTTCCAATCATATTTACAGTATATATCAAGACAAGAATCCCAACAATTTTTGGATATGTACCGGTGATGGCTTAAGCCAATTCGATAAAAAATCTGGAAAGTTTACCAATTACTCCTCAAGGATAAACGATTTTCCGGCGGAAACCGTCTATGCTCTCCTTTTTGACGATGCGGGCAATTTATGGATTAGTACGAATACAGGATTAATTAAATTTAATCCAAAAACAAAAAGGACTAAGCTCTTTACCAAAGAAGAAGGAGTACGTTCATTTGTAGCTGCTTCAGCTTATAAAGCTACTGATGGAGAAATGTGGTTTGGTGCCGCATCTGACGGGATAATCAGTTTTTACCCTGATAAAATTGAGGAAAACGATTTTGTGCCTCCAGTGTATTTAACCTCCTTTAAACAAGGTGGTGAAGAAGTACAATTAGGCAGTGCCTTAGAAAAAATAAAAGAGATCGTTTTAGATTGGCAGAATAATTTTTTTGAATTTGAATTTGCTGCTCTGAATTATACGCTTTCTGAAAAAAATCAATATGCTTACATGCTTGAAGGGCATGACAAAGAATGGTATCAAGCTGGTATCAGACGGTTTGGCAGATATACCGGCTTAGCGGCTGGAGAATATACCTTGAGAATTAAAGGTTCCAATAACGATGGTATTTGGAATGAAACCGGCGCATCAATCAAGATTATTGTTACGCCCCCTTGGTGGCAAACATGGTATGCTAAAATCCTTTATGTTCTAGCTATTTTGGGGAGTATTTTTGGTTTTTTTACTGTTCAACAGAAAAAATTGGAACGCAGTCATATTATCAATGAACGATTGCAACATACAGATAAACTTAAAGATGAATTTCTCGCCAATACCTCCCATGAATTGCGGACTCCCCTTAATGGCATTATTGGTATAGCCCAATCTTTAATAGATGGTGCAACTGGTGAATTAACTGACCAAACTAAAACCAATCTCGCCATGATTGTAGGAAGCGGCAAACGCTTATCGACACTCATCAATGATATCCTCGATTTTTCCAAGCTGAAACACAAGGATATTGAATTACAACTGAAACCGGTTGGCTTACATGAAATCGCTGAAATTGTATTAACACTGAGTCATCCATTGATTGCCCAAAAATCGGTAGAATTGGTCAATACTATTGAACCAGAGTTGTCACCCGCTTTTGCTGATGAAAATCGTTTACAACAGATTCTACATAATTTGGTTGGAAACGCTGTTAAATTCACAGAAAGCGGCAACATCAAAATATCCGCCAAATCTGTTAATCAGCAGTTACAAGTTACCGTTTCGGATACTGGTATTGGTATTCCAAAAGATAAATCAGGCCGCATTTTTGAATCCTTTGAACAAGCGGAAGGTTCTACTGCCAGAGAATATGGAGGGACTGGTTTAGGTTTAGCAGTAACTAAAAAGTTAGTAGAATTACACGGTGGGACAATTTGGGTAGAATCGACAATTGGTATTGGATCACAGTTTATTTTTACTTTACCGATTTCTGAAAAGCCTGTAGAGACGCATGGTCGTGCCTCTCTACTATCAATGCGCCCAGAACTCTCAAAAGTTCAAACCGCAACCAATGTAGAGACGCACGGCTGTGCGTCTCTACTGCCTTCAAATGAAACAGCTGACCAATTTAAAATTCTAATAGTTGATGATGAACCTGTGAATTTACAGGTGCTGCACAACTATTTGTCTTTGGAAGACTACCGCATTATTCAAGCCACTTCTGGCCCAGAAGCTCTCGCTTTCATAGAAGATGGCCTCAAACCGGATGTTATTTTACTGGATGTGATGATGCCAAAAATGACCGGTTATGAAGTCACCCATCAGTTGCGTGAAAAATGGCAAGCCATTGAATTGCCTATTTTATTGTTGACTGCTAAAAATCAAGTAGAAGATTTAGTCATTGGTTTAGAAGCCGGAGCCAATGATTATATGACAAAACCCACTTCTAAAGAAGAACTGATTGCAAGAATCAAAACTCACTTATCTTTGAAAACGCTTGCAGCGGAAAATATGCGGATGCAGACAGAATTGGATATAACACGCCGCTTACAAGAAATGGTGTTACCCTCAGTCAGCGAATTGCAACAAGTTGAAGGCTTAGAGATTTCAGGTTTTATGGAACCCGCCGATGAAATGGGTGGCGATTATTATGATGTCCTTCAACATAATGGGCGTGTCAAAATTGGGATTGGTGATGTGACTGGGCATGGTTTAGAAAGTGGTGTGTTAATGTTGATGGTACAAACTGCTGTACAAAGTCTACTGATTGGTGAGATTAACGATGCTGAGCAGTTCTTAAACTTCCTTAATCACATCATTTATAAAAACGTTAAACGTATTGAAAGCGATAAAAATTTAACGCTGTCTTTATTGGATTATCAAGACGGGCAATTGCGTTTAACAGGACAACATGAAGACGTATTAGTAGTACGTCAAAATGGTAAAATTGAAAAAATTGATACCGTTGACTTAGGATTTATGGTGGGAGTGATTCCCAATATTGCCCACACGCTTTCTCATTTTGACATCCAATTACAACAAGGAGATGGCATTGTCCTTTTCACTGATGGTATTACCGAAGCACATAATCCTGAAATGGAACTTTATGGGATAGAACGTTTGTGTAATGTTGTTGCTCAAAGTTGGCATTTATCTGCTCAAGAAATTCAACAAGCCATCGTTGCTGATGTCAAGAAATACATTGGCACGCAAAAAGTGTTTGATGATATTACGTTGTTGGTTTTAAAGCAGAAATAAACAACCTAAACTACAGGGATTGTATATAATAAAGGATTTAAACCGAACTATACCAGTAATCCAATCCTTTTTTATAAATAATCGTATCTCTTAAAGCTAAAGCTTTTAACGAAAATAACTAGACACTGTAATCCTTTATTATATACAATCCTTGTAGTTTAGGTTTTTTTTCTCGTTCCAACGCTCCAGTGCTGGAATGCATACGGTGACGCTCCAGCGTCACTCCTTTTAAAATAAGTGTCAAAATAAACTGATCACTGATAATTAACCATTAACCATTAATCATTAACCATTAATAACCAATGTCTCGCTTACTGATTCAAAATTACCACACTGAAGTTGAAAAAATCATTCAATATGGCGGCTCCCGTAAGGAAACCTCTATTCGGGTGGCTTTTCAAAATTTGTTGAATGGTTATTGCACTGCTAAAAACTTTATTTTAATTCCTGAATTAGAATATCGTACCAAGCATGATACCACTGTTTATCCTGATGGCACGGTAAAGGATGCGTTGCGCTTGCCTTGGGGGTATTGGGAAAGCAAGGATCAAGATGATAATTTGGATAAGGAAATCCAAAACAAATTCATCAAAGGTTATCCCAATGATAACATTTTATTTGAGGATTCGCAAACCGCTGTCTTAATTCAAGGGGGTAACGAAATCCAACGGGTAAAAATGGTGGATGCCGATAAATTGGATGCGCTGTTTACCCATTTTATTAATTATGAACGCCCCGAAGTTCAAGACTTTCGCAAAGCCATTGAATGCTTTAAAACGGACTTACCCATTGTTATCAATACGTTACGCCAAACACTGGAGAGTCAAGACAAAACCAACAAGAAATTTAAAGCCGCTTTTAAAAGTTTGTTTACGCTGTGTCAACAATCCATCAATCCGAAAATTAATGCGTTTGATATTCGGGAGATGATTATTCAGCATATTCTTACCGAAGATATTTTTTTAACGGTATTTAATGAAAGTCAATTTCATCGGGAAAATATTATCGCGCAGCAATTGGAAGCGGTGGTAAATACTTTTTTTATGGGCAAAGTACGCCGTGAAACGCTGAAATCTATTGAAAGTTATTATGCCGTGATTCGGCGTGAAGCGGCTAACATTTCTAATCACCACGAAAAACAAAAATTTCTCAAGGTAGTGTATGAGAACTTTTATAAAACTTACAATCCCAAAGCAGCGGATCGATTAGGCATCGTTTACACCCCCAATGAAATCGTGCGGTTTATGATTGAGAGTACCGATTATTTATTGGAAAAGCACTTTAATCGGTTATTAGCGGATGACGATGTGGAAATTCTTGATCCTGCGACTGGCACAGGCACGTTTATCACAGAACTGATTGAATATCTGCCAAAAAATCGGCTTCGTGCTAAATACTTGAATGAAATTCATTGCAATGAGTTGGCGATTTTGCCGTATTACATTGCCAACCTCAATATTGAATACACTTACCAGCAGAAAATGGAGGAGTATGAAGCCTTCCCCCATATTTGCTTTGTGGATACCTTGGACAATTTAGGCTTTGAGCATAGTTATCAAAATCAACAGAAAACCTTATCTATTGGGTTGGGAGAAGAAAACGCGGCACGGATTCAAGCGCAAAATAAGCGTAAGATTTCAGTGATTATCGGCAATCCCCCTTATAACGCTAACCAGCAAAACGAAAATGACAACAATAAAAATCGTGCTTATGATGGTAAGGGGAGTATAGACGAATCAATAAAACGCACTTATATTGCCAACAGCACCGCCCAGAAAACTAAGCTTTATGATATGTATGCGCGTTTTATACGTTGGGCATCTAATCGAATAGATAAAAATGGTGTAATTGCCTTTGTTTCTAATAGTTCATTTCTTGAAGCACGTACTTTTGACGGGTTTAGAAAAGTAGTTGCTGAGGAATTTAACAAAATTTATGCCATTGATTTAAAAGGCAATGCTAGAATGAGTGGCGAAAGACGGCGTAAAGAAGGTGGGAATGTATTTAGTGATACGATTCGTGTAGGTGTTGCCGTCTATTTTTTGATCAAGGATGAACAGGCTCTAGGATGCAAAATTTATTACAATGCGATTCAAGATTATGCCAAAGCCGATGAAAAGAGATGGTATTTGAGAGAGAATAAACTCAAGGATTTGAATTTTGAGCGTGTCGTGCCCGATAAAAATCACAACTGGCTCAACATCGCTGACAATGATTTTGATGATTTGTTACCGTTAGCGAATAAGGAAACTAAACTGGCGAAGTCTCAGAAAGAGGAACGGGCGGTTTTTAAATTGTTTTCTAATGGGGTTGTTACTGCTAGAGATGAATGGGTTTATGATTATTCTATAGAAAATCTTGAAAATAAAGTCAAGTATTTGATTGAAATTTACAATCAAGATGTAGAAAAACATTCTGTTGCCACGACAGAATCAAATGTCAGTAATGTTGTGGATTATGCTATAAAATGGACTAGAGCTGTTAAGAATGATTTATTGAAAGGTAAAGTATATCGTTTTGATAATTCTTTGATAGTGAAAAGTTTTTATAGACCTTTTGTAAAAAAAGAATTGTATTTCTCTAAAGAGCTAAATGAAATGCAATATCAAATTCCAAGTATTTTTCCACTTTATCGAAAGCAAGAAAATAAGGTAGTAACAACGATGGGAGACAGCACAGGTAAGCCTTTTTTTGTCTTATCATTAAATTTGTTGCCAGATTTGAATTTTGTTAGTCCAGCATCAGGAGGTACTCGTTGCTTTCCCCTATATCGTTACGACAAAGATGGCAACCGCACCGACAACATCACAGATTGGGGATTAAACCAATTTCACGCCCATTACCAAGATGACACCATCACCAAGGAAAACATTTTTCATTATACCTATGCTGTATTGCATCATCCGGTTTATCGGGAAAAATACGCCCTCAACTTAAAGCGTGAATTTCCACGCCTCCCGTTTTATGAGAATTTTCCGCAATGGGTAACGTGGGGCAAACAATTGATGGATTTACATTTGAATTACGAAACCATCAAAAAATACCCCCTTAAACGGATTGATAAAAAAATGGCCAGCAACAAAGCCAATAAACCCAAACTCAAAGCCGATAAAAACAAAGGAGAAATTGACTTAGACGCTATCACCACATTACAAGGCATTCCTCCCGAAGCTTGGGACTATAAATTGGGTAATCGCTCTGCCTTGGAATGGATATTGGATCAATACAAAGAAAAGAAGCCCCGCGACAAAACCATTGCCGAAAAATTCAACACCTATCGCTTTGCCGATTACAAAGAAACCGTGATAGAATTATTACAACGGGTGTGTACTGTCAGCGTGGAAACCATGCGAATTGTTGGGAAAATGTCTTAAATATTCTCGTTCCCAACGTCTACGTTGGGAACGAAAAAATCTGATTGTAACAGATTTTGGGGACACCCCCCTAACCCCCCGTACACGGGTGGAACCAAACATCATTCGACACTTTGCTTTAATTTTTCTATTTTGGGACTTCCCCCTGTGTACGAGGGGTTAGGGGGGTGTCCCCAAAATTCGTTATAATCAGGAATATTTTGTTATTAGAATTAATCTTAAAAATCGCAAACGATAAGTTTTCTATTATGGTGTTGGACATTTATCGACAAAAAAGCAGCATCAGGAGTTGATAAAATAAGTGCCAAAGAATACGAAGTAGAACTTCTGGCCAATAGACATTATACCGATTATATTTTAAGTACTTGATTTTATTACCTTTCCTAAAATATAAATATCAATAAAATCAACCAGTTATGTTAAATCGGTATAAACTCTAATGACTTGTTAGGATTTTCATGTAAAGATTTGATGTGCTATATAGAAAAACAGGAAAAGTGCTAACAGAATCATTAATGACGATAAAAGCATATTTATTTTTTTAACATTATATGGTAGTAATGTTTCAGATTCTATATGTTTTTTATAAGTAAAAAAACGTACCGTAGCTGTTACGATTAAGAGGATACCCACCAAAAAAAGACCTAAACCTACTATCTCAGCTGATAATGATGCTTGAAAATGCTCTTCGTCACCAACAACCTTCCCAATATATGAAATAAATAAATCAAATTTTTCGATAAGAAAACCGAATGCCATAATTGTCACTGATGTTCGTATCCATGCCAGATAAGTGCGTTCGTTTGCAGAATGGTCTGTATATCGAGTAATCATATATTTGGTTTTATACTCCTAATGTTGAGTTGACAGTACTCTTTGCTTTGATAATGACTGCTGCAAGCAACGATTATCTGAGAAAAATGACTTGTCGAACGATTTGTTATTGTTCCACAGGTATAATGCCCTGCTATTAAGCGGCACTTTCCATGGACGTAAAATGCTAGCGAAAACGCCTTGTTATCAATCGTTCCAACCGACCAAAGCGACTCGGAGAAGCGCAGGGAGGGCGGAACGTCTCAGCAGGATAACACCGTTTTTGAGCCGCCGATAGGTCGGTCTCCAAGATTTAGTTAGAATTAACTTGTGATTATTTGCTGGGATTCCTCATGTCAGCCCAGCCTACGAGCTTTGACCACAATTATTTTAAATAGTGATCTGTCCCCTATTTTTTCCTATTTTTTCAACTCCAATATCTTGATGTATTTAAAAAATGTTGGACTTCCTATCGTCAGTCCAACCTACGAGCTACCACTGACCTTTCGTTTTTTCACATAATCCCTAATATCTCGTTCGCTCAAATTATTATGCAAAGGGAGTTCTAGTCGTTCTAAAACTAATAATAATTCTTCTTTATTTTTTTGCAATCGTTTAAGTGCCTGGTTAAGAAACTCAAAATCCGTTTGGGTTTGACACAATTCCTCAAAGCGGGCTTTGATTTCGGTATTCTGTTCATCTTTGGGCTGATTTTTATAAGCTTTTAAATCCTGATACAAGTCCCAAATTTGCTCACGCACCCACGCCATAGATTATTTAAAAGAATAAATTTATTGATGTCACGTTCTGCATGTATCCAGCATAAGGCGTTTACAAAAATGTTGAATTGACCGGCATCACTTATAATCCCCATATCTTCTGAAAAACCCTGCGATAATAAACTTCCGATTAATGCTCCTTCTGTGGCAATTTGAATATGGCGTTTGCTATTAATCCCTACAGTTGATAAGTGGTTTTCTAACGAAATGGTACTTTCACCTTTTTTCTATTTTGCCTTTTTAGCTTTTCTTATCATAACTTTTACCTACAGTTCTTGAGATGTTACAAAATTTTTATCCTTTCTTATGAGCAATCGCTTTCCATTATATAGCAGAAATGAAAAAACTTGAAGATCGAGTTATACTCAATAAGCTATTGGAAACCTATCGCTTTTTGAAAGGATTTCGCATTATTTTGAGTGATGGTGGTGTTTTTGACCTTTCAAATTGTGATAGTCTAATCCTTTATTATAAATAATGCGAATTAAGAGTTGGGTAACTCATTGAAAAATAACACGATTAAAATTGATGATTTGACATATCTTGCCCTGTTAATTTTCTAACATACTGTTTTTACTAGATATGAAAGTTTTAACCCTTAATTCGCATAAATAATCCCTGTAGTTATATAAATAGCGTTTTCCGATTGGATAAAATACAACCTCCCCTAAATCCCTTCCTTAAATTAAGGAGGGGACTTGTACCTGACGCAATCGGGAAACGCTATAGCAAAGGTTCGGAGTCCAAAATTTATTTTGGAAATCACACCCAATTTGTGACAATGTTTAGTATAGTTTAGGGCTTACGCATTGACAAATCAAAAAATGTGTTCTCACTTGAAATATAACGGTTTTGAAAATACGTTGCTAACAGATGAAAATAGTCCAAAATTATTCACCATAATTTCAAGAAAGCTTTATTTTATCAGTGTTTAGTGCAAATATTCTGGTAAAGGTGCGTAACTCCCAAAAAATTCCGATACGCCTTATTTTATCAGTGGGAGCATAAAGTACTCAAGTTGTCAATGCGTAAGTCCTATAGTTCTTGCTCACATAAAAATCAAAATTCATTACCCAACAAATACTGTTATTGTGGTGTTCATTTGTGTGTGTCATAATATCTACATTTTTAAACTAAAGAATTACTCATGAAATAATTTCTCGATTTTTAATTCCCTATTGGTTTTAACCCCAATAGGGGTTGAATGTGAATAGTCACCGGTGGAACAGGTGGAACAGGAAGTTATTTCGTGATCATTCCTAACAGGAACAACAATTATTATGGTAACTTTATCTAACTATAAGATTATTAAACAAATTTACGAAAGCAATAACTCCATTGTTTATCGGGCAGTTAGACATAGGGATAAACAACCCGTTATCCTCAAAGCTCTAAAAGAAAACTACCCTACAAAAGAGGAATTAAACCATTATCGGCAAGAGTATGAAATGATTCATAGTCTTAATCTTTCAGGGATTATCAAAACTTATGGCCTTGAAAAATATCAAAATACACTTGTTATTATTTTAGAAGATTTTGGTGGGGAATCTCTTAAACAATTGATGGTTTCCCCTGATTTTTCTTTTATTGACATTTTTAATTTTCTCCCCCTCGCTATTTCAATTGCTGATAGTTTGAGCCAAATTCACGCTGCCAAGGTTATCCATAAAGATATTAACCCCAGCAATATTATTTTTAATCCTGATACTAACCAATTGAAAATTATTGATTTTGGTATTGCTAGCCGATTCAAACGTGAAAAACCTACTCTGAAAAATCCTGTTGAGGCAAAAGTTTTTGGACAAAAATTTTTGCCTCAATACCATTTAGAAGGAACACTCCCTTATATTTCCCCTGAACAAACAGGGCGAATTAACAGAAATATTGATTATCGCACGGATTTATATTCGTTAGGGATTACTTTCTATGAAATGTTAACAGGGTATTTACCGTTTGACTCAACTGACTCACTCGAATTAGTTCATTGCCACATTGCTAAATCCCCTGTACCTATTTGTCAAATTAATCATGATATACCCCCTCTCATTTCGGATATCGTGATGAAATTAATGGCAAAAAATGTCGAAGATCGTTATCAATCCGCTTTTGGTGTGAAATGGGATTTAGAAAAATGTCTAGAAAAATGTCAAAATGTTAAAAATTTCCAAAACATATCTTTTAAATTGGCACAAAACGATTTCTCAAATCAACTTCAAATTCCTCAAAAACTCTATGGACGAGAAAAAGAAATCAAAACCTTATTGCAAGCCTTTGAACGTGTTGTGGAAAAAAAAGGAGGAGAACGGGGAATTGAGCTAATACTTATTGCGGGTTATTCTGGCGTGGGCAAAACTGCTTTGGTACGTGAAGTCTATAAATCCATGACAGAAAAACGTGGTTACTTTGTATCTGGAAAATTTGATCAATATCAACGCGGAGTTCCCTATTTTGCCTTAACACAAGCCTTTAATGAATTTTGCGATTATTTACTCACAGAAAATACCGAACAATTAAATCAGTGGCGAAAAAAAATATTAACGGCTGTTGGTCATAATGGACAAGTTTTAATTGATGTTATTCCTCATTTAGAACGAGTGATAGGCTCCCAACCAACAATAGCACAAGTAGGAACTCAGGAAACACAAAACCGTTTTAATTTGGTTTTCCAAAGTTTTATGCATGCCCTTAACCAAAAAGAGCATTCCTTGGTACTGTTTATAGATGATTTACAATGGGCAGATTCTGCTTCCCTAACTCTATTAAAAACTATGATAACCGATATAAATAATCAATACTTCTTGATGATTGGAGCTTATCGGGAGAATGAAATTGATGCTTTGCACCCATTGATGATCACAGTAGAAGATATTAAAAAAGAATGCAACATCTCTTTGCACACCATTCACTTATCAAATCTCTCCCATCACAATATCAACACATTAATTGCTGATGCTTTAATGTGTGAACTAGCCCATGCTGATATCTTGACGAATTTGGTTTATGAAAAAACGCAAGGCAATGCTTTCTTTACCCATGAATTTTTAAAGTCTCTGTATGAAAAAGCCTTATTGACGTTTGATGTAAAAACACAACAATGGCAATGGGATGTTAAACAAATAACGGCTAAAGATATGACAGATAACGTTGTGGAATTGATGGCAAGAAAAATAGCACAACTGTCTCATAAAACCCAAGAAGTATTGAAATTAGCTGCATGCATCGGTAATCAATTTGACTTAGAGACTTTGGCTATTGTTAATGAATTGTCTCAACAAAAGACTTTAGCTCGATTGTGGAAAGCAATAGAAGAAGGATTGCTATTACCTTTGGATGATAATTATAAACAGTTGAAAAAGGTAGAAAAAAATGAAGCGAATAGCCAATTTAAATTTCAACATGATCGTTTGCAACAAGCTGCTTATTCTTTAATAGCTGATACTAACAAGTCATTTCTTCATTGGCAGATTGGACAATTGTTATTAACTAAAACAGAGAATTTAGAAGACAAATTATTTGAAATAGTTGACCATCTTAATTTAGGTATAAAACAAGCAATTACTCAAATAGAAAAAAATGAAAATGCTAGATTAAATCTGATGGCAGGACAAAAAGCGAAAACAGCTATTGCTTACGACTCAGCAGTTAGGTATTTGAACATCGGATTAAAACTTTTACAAAAAAACAGTTGGGAAACGCATTACGAGCTAACGCTTAATCTTTATTGGGAAATAATAGAAGCTGAATACCTGAATACTCATTTTGAGCAAGCTGAAAAATTGTCGGAAATCATTTTAAAACAAGCGACTACTACTTTGCTTGATAAAGTAAAGGTGTATCACCTAAAAATCCAAATGTATATGACTAATCTCCAAATGCTTAAAGCGTTGGATACAGGGTTACTTGCTTTAGATATGATGGGCATTTCTTTGTTAAATGCTGATGCCCATAAAAATATGATATTGCCACAATTGGAAAATTTAAACGATCTGCCAAAAATGACTGATCCTGATCAGATTGCTATCATGCAAATTCTTACTGCTATGGCTTCTCCCGCATTGGTTTCCAAACCAGAGCTTTTATTACCAATTACTTCCACTCAAATCTCCCTTTGTCTTAATCATGGTCATTCTGCACTTGCTGCTTTTACTTATGTATGGTATGGGGCAATTCTCTGTGGCTCGGAGAATGTTGATACTGGATACTATTGTGGACAACTAGGCTTAAAATTATTAGATCATTTCCAAGCAAATGAGTTAAAAAGTAAAGTGTATAACATGTTTAATGCATTCATTAGACATTGGAAAGAACATCTTCGGGAAAGTCTTGCTCCTTTAATTGAAGGGTTTCAAAGTGGCCTTGAATTTGGCGATCTTATTTATGCAGGTTATTGTGCCTGTAATTATTGTGCTTATTTATTTTCTACCGAAGAAAAGTTAGAAAAGACTCTTCAAAAACAATCACAATACATCAATTTGCTTAAAAATCTTAAACATGAATTGGCTATCCATTACCCCAGTATATGGAAGCAATTGGCCCTTAATTTACAAGGCTTAGTTGCTGATAAATATTTTTTGACAGGTGAAAGTTTTGATGAAATAGTAATGTTACCCAGATTGCAACAAGAAAATGAATATTTTGCACTGTTTAATGCTTATTTAGCTAAAACGATGCTTTTTTATCTCTTTAAAGACTATAAGCAAGCTATTTCTTGTAGCGTTTTAGCAAAAAAACATGTCAAATCTGTGGGTGGATTAATGTATATTGCAACGCATAACTTTTACCATTCATTAGTATTTCTTGCCCAGTATTCTAAAATAGAGAAAACTAAACAAAAGGAATACTTATTACTTGTGATAACAAACCAAAAAAAAATGAAAATATGGGCTAAACATGCACCAATGAATTTCCAACATAAGTATCATCTTGTAGAAGCAGAAAAATTAAGGGTTTTAGGAGAATATTGGCATGCGGCTGAATTGTACGAAAAAGCCATTGAGGGTGCAAAAGAGAATAAATACCGCCAAGAAGAAGCTTTAGCTTATGAATTAGCCGCCGAATTTTATTTACAACGTGGCATGGAAAAAATTGCTCGAGTTTATATGGTAGAAGCTTATTACTGTTATCAACAATGGGGCGCAGCACTTAAAGTTATAGATTTAGAAGAAAAATACCCACATTTATTACTGCAACATTTTTCTCAGCCTATTTTTAGAAATACCACGAAAACAGCGACAATAATGGGTCATTCATCTCTTTTTAAATCAAGGGGTTCAACTTCGTTAGATATTGAAAGTGTTATGAGAGCCTCACAAACCTTATCAGGGGAAATACTATTAAGCCAGTTATTAGAAAAAATGATGCACATTGTCATTGAAAACGCAGGTGCTCAACGAGGCATTTTTCTGCTTGAAAAAGAAGAGAAAGGGAAAAAGGGGAAAAAGGGGAAAAAGAGAAGAGAAAAAAATTGGGTCATTGAAGCACAAGGTAGCATAGATAATACAATCACTGTGTTGCAATCCTTACCTATTGAAAACCATTTACCTTCTACTATTGTTAATTACGTTGTTAGAACTGAAGAGCCTGTGGTTTTAGAAAATGCCATACAAGAGGGTTTTTATAAAAATGACAGTTATATCAAACAACATCAAATTAAATCTCTTTTGTGCAATCCTATTCTTTACCAAAAACACCTCGTAGGTATCCTTTACTTAGAAAATAATTTGACAGAAGGCGCATTTACCCCAGCTTGTCTTCAACTTTTAAGTTTACTTTCCACACAAATGGCAATTTCTCTGGAAAATGCCAGATTTTTTGAAGCCCTTGAACAAGCCAAACAAATGGCAGAAGCTGCAAACTATAGTAAAACAGCTTTTCTTGCTAACATGAGTCATGAACTACGTACTCCATTGAATGGTATTTTGGGTTTTGCACAAATACTTAATCAAGAAGAAAACTTAAATACACAACAACTGAAAAATCTTGCTACTATTGAAAGTTGTGGCAATTATTTATTGACGTTGATTGATGACATTTTGGATATTTCCCAAATGGAAACGAGTCAAATTGAATTGGGTTTTATTGAATTTTATTGGCTCCGTTTTCTCCAGAAGATTATTGATATTTTTCAACAACGTGCAAAAGAAAAGAAACTTACTTTTACTTATGAAATTGCTTCCTTTTTTCCCGAAACAATTATTGCTGATGAGAAAAGATTACGTCAAATTTTAATTCATTTATTAAGTAATGCTGTCAAATTTACCCATCAAGGCAGCATTTTTTTCAAGGTAACCAGTGATACCTCAAACATTAACAAAGAATTATCTAAGTTTAACTTACAAAAAATCGTTGTTCATTTTCAGGTGACAGATACAGGCATAGGTATTGCCAAAGAAAACCTTGCAAAAATATTTTCGCCTTTTGAACAAGTCAGTCACTGGACAAACAAATCAGAGGGAGCAGGTTTAGGTTTATCTCTCACCAAAACGTTGGTTGAAATGATGGGCGGAAAATTGTATGTTGAAAGCACACTTGGAAAAGGAAGTACATTTAAGTTCACATTGGAATTAGAGGGGAGGGGTATTAAGCACATTAATCAAAAAACATCTAGTAAGGATTTAACTATAAAAAAATCTGTAAATATAGCTTCTGTTAAATTGACAGTTGAACAAGCAGCTATTATATTTAAATTAGGGACAATGGGTGATTTTAAAGGTATTATTGAAAAAATACAAGAGTTTGAACATAAGGATGCACAATTATTTCCTTTAACTTCCAAAATTTGTCAATTGGCTGAAAATTTTGAACTAGAAGAAGTTTGTAATATGGTGAAGCCCTGGCTGAAAACTTATTAAAAAACAGAAAAATCAAAGTTAATTAGACCTGCTAAGTTTTTAAAACCAGCAGGTCTTAACTAATATAAATCATGATGTTGCGTAGGGGCAATCCTTTATGGTTGCCCTTAATTCAATGGCATTGAACCTTCAATACGCTGGCAACTTGATGAACCATAAGATTGCTCCAACCACCACCAAACCTAGAGGGTTTAGTATCTGGCGGTTGATACCAACGCATGACTTCATCAGGTTGTTTTTCTGCAATGGCAATTTCAATTAAAGTGTTTCGTTTCGGAAAGTCAGTGGAAAAACGTTCTTTAGGTAATTCTGCTTCTGGTTTTGGTAAAGGCCATATTGCATTTTTAACCGATTTAGCCATCTTAGTGGTTTTGGCAGTCAATGGAGATTGTCCTGTTTCCAAAAACTGTAAAGCCGCCGTTCTAATAGTTGGCAATACTTTGGCACGTTTTGCAGCTTTTTCCAAAGCTTGAAAAGTATGCAATGAAGGACGGTTAAAAAATTCATCGGCTTCTAAGGCAGCCACTTGAGGCCAATTTTTGGCTTCTTTTTTAAGTTCTAGAAAAACATTACGAAGCTTTATGGTAATATTCTGATACTTTTCGTGAGTCACTATGCCTTTGTGTATCCATTCGATGGCATCTTCAACGCGCTTTTCGTTTCTCAAATGCGATATCAAGCGTGGATAACCTTCACTACTTTGTGCAACTTGGTTTTGGCACAATGGAATCACTTCCGATTTTCGATCCGATTTTTCTAATGCCTCAATAATCAACTCAATCGTTTTGTCATGCTGATATCTGAAGTTAAAATCCTCTTTTTTATCTTTCTTAGAGGAAAACGATTTTAAACGCTTCAACAAGGTATCAGCAAGGTTACTCCAATCAGCTTTGCTAAATGCTTGTTCCCAAAAAACATCAGAACCAGAACACAGATCATAATCACTCTCTGACTCTATCTCTATAACCCAAAGCATTTGTTCAACAACAGACATGGAGGATTGTGAAACCGCCCTAAAAACGATTGTCATGCACTCTATGATTTCCTTCTACCCACGCAACTAACTTTCCATTTTAACGATGATTATTCGCCCCGATTTTCGGGAGCTACCTTTGTATGATTTTATCTTGGAATTTAAGTATTTAAAATTAGCAGAGGTGAAATTGATGAGTGGTGCTGAACTCAAAAAACTGAGTCAAACCGAATTGGAAACGTTAGAACTGGTGAAAGAAAAATTAGCGGAAGCCAAACAGCAATCATGACGTTACGTAGGGGCAATCCTTTCGAGGTAAAAGTTTTTGCACGCAAAAACTGAAGCCTCGAATATGGTTGCCCTAATTATTTCATGCACATTCCTTATCTGGATCAAGCCCATGTTCTCGAAGTAATTGAGCTAATCGCTCGGCTCGTTGTTTTTCTTTATTGACCTGTTTTTCAGCCACATTGGCCCGTTGAGCTTCAGCTTCGACACGTTGTTCAGCCGCATTGGCCCGTTGAGCTTCAGCTTCGACACGTTGTTCAGCCACATCTGCCCGTTGAGCTTCGGTTTTAGCTAGAGTAATCTCTACTTCCAAAACGTCTTTCAACTTCGCCATGTCAAATAAGACATCGCCTGTCAATTTATCCACTAAAATAATTTTTTGCCCTTCAGCTTTGATTTTTAAGCCCATTTCTGGCAATATTAAATAACCTTCCTTATTTGGGTTTTTTTCAATTAATTTTCCGGAAATTTCTTTAAAAACATGTAATTCTATCTGTTCACGCAATTCATCTTTATGAGGAATAATGGCATCAATGACTAAGTAAGTTGAAATTCCTAAGCTTGAATACAGTACAATGTTTTTGTCTAAATCTTTGTGATGACTTTCAGGAGAAGTAATTTCAATAATACACGATGGTGGCGATATTTCAGTATCTAAATCATAAGAAGAAGGAACCGGTTTTCGTAATGGCATGAGGAGCAAATCTGGTCCAATACGTTGTTTGATGTTGTATTGATCTCTATAAAACAAAAAACTATCCAGTAACAGCATCAATCCACGTTTTTCTAAATAAGAATGTAATAATTCATAAAGATAACCACTTAATTGTCCATGAGGACCACCTTGGGGCATCGTTTCCTCCTCCGTTTGATAGGCATAAGGATCAATATTCCAATTAGCTGTGATTTCAGGCGGAATCCAACCTGGACGATCAACCTTCTTTTTATTGTCTACCTTTGTTCTATAGACTTTATAGTTAAGTGGTGTTTTTAATGATTTACTTATTTTTTGAAGTGCAATATTCATTGGTGATCTCCAAATACATAAAATTCCCTCAAGTACTTTGTTAAAATGATATTGATGGATTGTTGGAGTCCAAAGCTTTAGCTTTGGCAACACTTCCAAACCTAAATGAACTCTACCCGACAAAACAAAATTGACAAGGTACTGGCTTTCTTTTCTTATACTCTGAACATTCAAGTTTTTGGATTTTAAGACCTGCCAGGTTTTCAAAACCTGGCAGGTCTGGCGGACGTTTTTAGTATATTCTCAATAATCCGAAAACTTGAACATTTGCAGTATATAAGGAAAACTTGAGGAAGAATTCTATTTATTCATGTTTGCTCACTAGTTTGATTTTGAAGCCATTCTTCTTGTGCTTCGATTGTCCAAACTTTTCTACCGTCTTCTTGAATGTCTTCGTGGCTTTGATATAACCATTCGACTGCTTTTAAAAAGACTTTTTCATGGTGATGGAATTCATGATCTCTGAACAGTTTTTCAAAATCCTGTTTTAGTACCGTTTCGCTAATAGCAACCCGTTCTTCATCGTTATGAATTAAGCGTAAAGCGGCTTCTGCATATTCTTCTTCACTGTGTGTCCGTAGCCAGCTAGGTAGGTTACCCAATTCAAAAAACACGGAATCGGTCCGAGAATGAGGCTCATGTCCTTCTAACATGATCATAGGTAAGCCTTGTTTCATTGAATCTACGTTGGTGTTGGTGCCACCAAAGGGGAACGTACTTAAATGTAAATCACAACCCGTCACATTAGCGATGTAGGTGTTATAATCCATCCGGGGATAAATTTTAGCATCGGGTAACCAGTCAAGAATGCGTTGTTGGAGTTTTTGGTAAATCATCCCAAGTTCACCCGTAAAAAAATGAAACTCTACAGGTTTTTGGCTTTGCCGATAAATACGTTGACACACAGCCATAAAAGAAGCGTTAAACTTCAAAGCCGCAGTACTCATCACCGCAATACGTACTGGTGATGGTTCTTTCCGTATTTCTGGCAATATATTGACAGCACCTTGAGGAGCTATCATTTGACCAAAAGAATCGTTATCTAGTAAAACCACTTTTTCACTAAAACAGTCAACTTCATGGGAGAAAATGACTTCTTGCATAAAAATATAATCCACGAAGGGAGAATTACTGGTGGCGGGATGTCCTATTGACATAAACTGAATCGGGGCAAGACGAAGGTTTGCGAGAAAAACAGTCCATTCTGCCATGCCTAAACTGGGGTAGTAAATCATATCTGGTTTCAGTTTAATGACTTTTCCCACTAGTTTTTTAACTTCTAAGGACTTGACTTCAATCACGTCATCAAATAATTCCTTACTGACTTCATCCATATTGGTTGGACGCGACATCAAAACCAGAGAAAATTTTTCACGCAGTTGTTTAATATGCGGTGCGTAACAACGAAACATGGCATGGTGAGCCGTAAAATGTTCTACTGGAATGAGAATGAGTGGTTTTTCTTTTTTCTCTCGACGAGTGGGTAATGGAGGAACCTTCACCCCTTGTGCTTTCAAAAACTTTTGTAAAATATGATTCAGATGTTTTTTGATATTATGCTTGCTTTGGCTGTTTGAGTAGCTACAATGCATCCATAAAATAGCGATGCTCATAAGTACGGTTGTGTCTTCTATAGGCACATTTTCCAATATTGGACCCAACTCTAAAAGGTGATCACGTTTTGCACACGCTGCAATACTTAAGACAGCTTCTTCTCCAACGAGTGGCATGTAAGCGGGCATTGCCAGTTTAGGGGCTTGTTTTAATAGTGCGCCAAAGTCAATTTCTATTTCAGAATCAAGGGAGTAAAATAACAAAAATTTCATCAATTGCTTTTCACTGGTAATCGCAAACTGTGTGCCAGCACCTTCTGCATCGTGTTTGGTACCAATTAAGCCAAGCATGTGGTCAGTTCCCCGCAGTCCGCTGAGTTGAAAAACACCCAAGAGATGTTTTTTAAGCACGATTAAGCGGTGATAGGCTTGTGGCAACAATTCCAAAACAGGATGTGCAAAAAAAGTTGTCAATGCACTTGCTATTCGCGTGTATTCTCTTAAAAAGACATTTTCTGGATTGAAAAATTGAGTCTTGTTAAGTACGATGCCTCCTCTATTTTCCGCACCTTGTAAAATCCTAACAATAAGCGGATAAGCCGTTTCAAACTGTTGTTGGTAGATGAGCGTTTCTAGTTCTCTAATTTCTACTTCTTTCTCGTCTTTTTGTGGCTCGTTTTTTTCTTGTTCTGCCTGTTCTGGTGGTGTTTCTATTGTTTGGCTCATAATATTTAATGTCTTGTGTTGATAGTATAATGGGGCGCATTCCCATTTTCCAGGTCATTAATGTAACGGTGGACGCATTTCTATTTTCCCGCTTATAACCTAACGGAAAACCCCGAAGGGGTTGAATGTGAATAGCCCCAGGTGAAACCTGGGGAGGGAAGCCAAAAAAACCTCCCAACCCCGATAGGGGTTGAATGTCATCTCGTTTGAAAGAAAATGAGGACACCGAAGGGGGTTGGAGCCGTTTTGTCCCCCCAGGTTTCACCAGTGACTCTTAATATTCAACCCCTTCGGGGTTGGGTTTGGAGCGTTTTTTTTCCCCTAGGTTTCACCTGGGGCTATTCACATTCAACCCCTATCGGGGTTAGAGCATTGGAAGTAACATTAATTACCCTGAAAATGGGAATGCGCCCGTATAATGGTTAGTGCGAATTTCTTGAACCGTCAATTTTGAGAGTTCGCGTACACGGTACAGAAGAGATTGGAAATATTTTTTATCTTCCTTTTGAATTGAAAATTTTTCGTCCTTTTCATACCAATACCGAAAAGAAAAACTGGTTCCAATAGGTATCTCTACCTTGGTTGGCTTGATCCGCGAATATTGATCACCTCGAACATTAATTTCTTTAATTTTTTTTCTTTTACGCGACACGAGCTTTATAGTATTCTTTCATGGCTTGTTGAGAAATAATTGCGCGAGAAGGTTCATCAAGAGGTACACCATTTCTGGCTTTAATCCAAGGTTCTTCACGATGAATCATCATTTCTAATTCAAGTGACTCGCGGATAAAATAGACTTGAGTAAGTTCTTCTAAAAAATTTTCTACGTCTACCGGAAGTTTTGGTTTTTCGACTTCTTTCAGGATCGGTTTCCATCCAAAGGGTTTATATTTTTCATACAATGATGTAGTAATAGGCCCATGTATCCACGCTTCAAACTCTTCGTCAAAAAGCGGGGTGTTATAAAGTGCCAGATACCACGCTTGAGCATAATAGACCAGTTTTTGAAGTTTGAGGTTACTCAAGAATGAGCCGGTATCATTAGCAATATAGAGAAAATAATCAGCTATTTTGGATGCGGTGGTTATAGCCATAGCTTGATGTCTCCCATGTTGTTCGTCTGTTTTTTTTTCACACCTGTTAAATAATCAATAAGTAAGAGTGGTTAATTTAATTTACCATAGGACTTACACATTGACAAATTAGGTGTTTGAGGCGAACACTGATAAAATAAGGCTTTCCTAATTTTTTGGGACTTACGCACTTTTACAAGAATATTTGAGCTACACACTGATAAAACGAAGCTTTCATGAATTTATGGGGTTTTGGATCATTTTCATACTTTGAGCGAAATATTTTTAAAACCATTATATTTCAAGTGAGAACACATTTTTTTGGTTTGTCAATGCGTAAGTCCTATTTTTTCAAAAAAATTATCCAAAAGCAAAATAAAGCCAATAATATCCTTAGTTTTTTCGTAATGCTTTTTATCAGCCGTCAAAAAAATACCTTGTTGAAGTATTGCCAACGCATGAAATGTAGCATCATACGATGAAATATGCCCCTTTCCTTTAGTATCCGTTGTGGCAATTTCTAAAGTTTTTAAAGCCAAGGTTTCAGAATAATCAACCAGATTAAGAATTTTGGCTTCCATATAATCTTTTAACATCAGAAGATGTTCTTGTATTTCATCATTCGGAATATTTTCTTTTACCAAGGTATTAAGTACCTCATAAGAGGTGATTGTTGGTGCAAATAGCAAAATCTCTCCGTTTTTCGCCTGTTCAAAAACCTTATCCGCTAAATCAGAGCCTTCTTCTTCTAAAAACAATTTAACTGTTACTGAGGTATCAACTATAATTTTTTTCTTCATAGTTATTCCTCTTGACGAATTTGTCGTAAAGTTTGAACAGAATGACCTGTCCCTTGGCTTTTTTTATGTTTTCGATGTTTTTCATAAACCGCGATTTTTCCTAAAATTGTCTTTAATTGATCTTCAGAAATTTGCGTTAATAATTGTGCAATTTCCAACGAAATGGAAATAGTCACACGCTTAGATGGGTTGTTTGCTAGAATAACATCTTGACGAACCGTTTCTTCTACTTTTTTTAGTATCATAAGTATTACCTCTATCAAAGTACTGGTGGGCTAAATTATTCCATCGTTCCCAAGTTTTACTTCAATGCCATTGAGTTAAGGAAAATTTGTTGGAGTCCAAACCTTCAGGTTTGTTTGTTGGAGTCCAAACCGTAAGGGTTTGGCTGATTCAAATAAAGACTTCCAAACCTAAAGGTTGGAACTCCAAGGCTTAACTCAATGGCATTGAGTTAAGGAAAATTTGTTGGAGTCCAAACCTTCAGGTTTGGCTGATTCAAATTAAAATAAAAGACTTCCAAACCTAAAGGTTGGAACTCCAAGGCTTGAGTTAATGGCATTGAAGTAAAACTTGGGAACGATAAATACTCACGAATGGAATCTGAAAGTCTATAGAAAAAATTCGTTGTTGTTTTTTTAATTCGTTGTACTCTTCAGTATAGAACAAATATAAGCAATTTGTTCTTCGTTAAGGGAGGTATGAAAAGGCAAGCCCAATAAACAATGCGATAATTCTTCCGTCACTTTTAATAGGTGATTGCCATTGGGTGCGATTTGTGGCATACCTTCAAATGCTGGGTGTTCTGTTAAAGGGGGACAATACCAACGCCGTGTTTCAATACCTTGATGAGTCAAATAGTTAATTGTTGACAATATTCTATCTTTTTTTAATTTATTTATTTTAACAGATAAAATTGTTGGAATAAATCCTTGTGGTGTTTGTTGCAAATGAATTTTATTTTGTATCTTATTGAAATGTTGTTGATAAATCTGCCAAATTTGTTGACGGTGTTTTATGATTTGAGGCCATCGTTTTAATTGGGCTAAACCCACTGCAGCATGGTATTCACTTAATTTAGCGTTGCTACCATATTGAGTAATTATACCCTCTTCAAAACCAAAGTTACTCAGTTTTCTGACTTTTTTAATAAAATCTGCTGATTTTGCTACCACTAATCCCCCTTCACCAATACCAAAAGGTTTTGTTGCGTGGAAACTAAATGTTGTTATGCAATATTGTCCAATTGCTTGATGACCAATCGCAGCTGCCGCATCTATTAAAACAGGAATCCCTGTTTCTTCACTAAATTTATCCCATTGTTCCACAGGTTGGGGACAACCAAAAGTTGCTACAGGAATAACCACATCGAACGATTTTTTTTTAAGTACTTGATATGCAATTTCTGGTGTTAACAACCATGTATGTGGATCAATATCGGTGAAAATGGGAGATAACCCTGCTTGTTTGATAGCAATGGCTGTTGCTGGAAAAGTTAATGCGGGTGTTAATGCATAACGACCAGGGGAAAGGTTAAGTACTGATAATGCGAGTTCCAATGCTGTGGTGCCAGAACTAACAGTGGTTAAAAAAGTTGATTGTTTTGAAAAAAATGTTGAAATTAATTGAGACTCAAATTCTTGAATTAAAGGACCAAAATTGCTATACCATCTAGCTTTATCAATACGTTGCAACCAAGGTAACAATTGTTCAGTAATAGGTAAATCGGGTATAAGTATAGGAATCATGTTGTCAATTGGGAGTTAATTAATCTTAATTTATTATTACAATAATTTAATGGTTGTTTCGGGAATGGAGCGTAGCGGATTTCCCGAAACTCAAGTAACGTTTGGGTTTCGGGAAATCGTACCTCATTCCAGAAACAACAAATTTTAAGGAACGTGTTTAAAACCAGAACTGCCAGGTTAAAACCAAACCTGGCAGGGGCACACTTGATTTTGACTTGACGTAGGTTTTGACCTGGCAGGTTTTCACCTGCCAGGTCTGGTTTTGACTTTGACCATTTGCAAGTTACAAAAAAAAAGGGCAACCCCTAAGGGCCACCCTTTTTAATCATCCTTAATTTTTTTATAAGGAGTAACGCTGGAGCGTTACGGTAGGCATTCCAACGCGGGAGCGTTGGAACGAGAAGTACACACCAGCGTTGGAACGAGAAGTTTAAGTTCTAATCACACAAACTTAATCTTCACCACAACTGACACCAGAAGCACCAACACTAATGTTGGTAAGCGGCGCACCTGGTGATTTATCACGTAGTAATAACATCATTTCCATATTTGGCAAAGTTGTGGTACATTTCATTATTGCACGCCCTGCCCATGTTGCCCCTGCTATGGCTTCAACATCTGCTGCACTCACACGTACTGTTTCACCAGGCTGAAGTTCAGTATCCTTGGGATCATTAACACCCCAAGACAATGGTTGTGCTTCAAACAACGTTGCACCTTCTTTATCATAGAGATCACATACGAACCCGCCTACGACAGTGGAGTCATTAGTGAAACGTAAAGCCATGGCATCTGAAGCTGCTGAACCAGGTATGTTATACACCCAACATGTTGTGCCATCTTTCACCAACTTGCGTAACGGAGATTCCAGCACTAATGGCCTGTTCTTGGTATTCTCATATTTGATTTCAAGTTTGGCAACTGGATCATTTTCCACTGTGTTGATTTTGGTTTTACCATCTACTTGGAAACGAATTGTGGATTTTCCGTCCGCTTCTTGTACTATATTAGGTAAAGCGGCATCTAAATCCCACGTTGCTATAAACTCATTACTTACACTTGTGGAATCCACAATTTGATTTAAACCTTTCAGATTGACAAACACTCTGCCAGGTGTCCCAGTTGATGCTTGGAATTGACCCTGTGCATCAGTCGTTCCAACTACCAACGTTGAACCTTTCAAATTGGTGTCAGTAGTATTATCAGGATTGTTGAGGGTAAATAACGATTTACCATCCGAAGTTAAAACACCATTCGGTAGCGTAGGGGTCGGATTTACATTTGGTGAAGTAAAATTAATGGCCCCAATCTGTGCTATTGTATTAGTGACATAAGGTGAGTCTGTGTCGGTGAACCCGGCGGTTCCACTTAATTCCAATTCACCTGAACTGACAGAAATTTTGGCAACACCTGTAGAAATTGGCTTCATTGTGCCTTCTATGGCATTTTTGCCATTGGCAATTGTGATGGAACGACTTGGATGAACTGATCCACCGCCCGCGCTGAGTGGTTTTTCCAACTTGACGGTCATTTGAATAGACTCGCCCGCAGCGGCCAATTTGTCAGCATTGTTTAGCTTATACAACAATATTATCCTGTCACCGGTCACCAATTTATCTTTACTCGCTTCTACTACGAAGGTAGCGGACGGCATACCCGCAGAATTCGTCTTAGTAGCGATTATCGGACTGGTGCTGGTTGCTGGTGACCCTGCCCAGTTACCACCAGCAGTCGCTGCTGAATTCCAGACGGTATCACCGTGCGTAAGCTCACCGTTTAATCCTGATAAAAGCACAATATTGGCGCTTGTTTGATTTGCTGTCAAAACTGCAGAAGGATTAGTGGCAGTATCCGCATCTGATCCGCCAAATTTAAGAGCAGAGTCTTTCTCAACTGAAGCACCTGTCAAATTTGCAGCAGTTAATATTTCGTTAGCCCCTTCTGCATATGTCGAAGGCGCGTAAATTGTTGAATAGTCAGTGAAGCTAACAACAGCAAGCGGTTGAGGTTCGGTTAAATCACCGCATTTTTCAGTAATGTTAGCACCCACTTGAATAATGCTATTGGCAGGGTTGTCTGCAACTGAGCTAACCTTTACAGCTCCACATGTAGCAGTATCTTTTTGAAAATTTATCCAGTCTCCTGCACTTATTGAAGCAGCCATACAAGCTGTTGTGTTGAATGACAGACCGTCTGCCGCAACCACAGAAAGATTTCCTTGTGTTAAATTTGCGGTCGGTTGAGTTGCTACATAAACATCAATATTATCAGAAACTGCACTTGCCAATCCATTACTACTATAATTTCCATCAATAGCATTTACTTGAAACACACCGCTTAATGCATGGTCTGAAGAGGCAGTATTAGCCACATAGGATATTGAGGAACCATCAAGACTACCAATAACAATTTTGTCACCAATTACCAGCGCACTGCTTGACGTATCACGCATATAAAGTGTAACGGCATTAGCATCAAGTTGACCTTTTTCAGAACCGAGCGTATGAACGGTATCACCACTGTCACCAAAAGCACCACCACCACTATCTTGAATACCAATTCTGGGAGTCTCAGAAAAAGCAGCACCGTTTGACAAGGTATAAGTCAGCTCAAAAGAGGTATCTATCTCACCATCAACAGTATAAACAGCAGCTGCATAATCATCACTAGGTAAGGTGCGTGCTGCCGAATTTGTTCCAAACAGTTCAGTTGCATAGGTCAAACCACCTATACCACTCTTTGGCATTCTTACAACCTTATCGGTAGCTGCAAAATCAAATAGCGGATCCGGTGTATACTCGCCAGCAGTTGTTGTAGATTCGGTTAATCCAGCCCCTTCAGTGGCATTTTCAAAAGTGGCACCTAATATCACTGCTGCGTTGGTAACGCCAGCATGTAGGGATAACGCGGTGACTATCGCACCTGCTAAAATCTTGTTATGCATTTGTATTCACTCCTTTCAAAACTTGTTAAACCAAAATACATTGGAACTTGTCAACTTAATCGCAACCATTACCGCTACCACCGGTACTCAAATTCATCAATGGGCCACCTAGCTTGTTACGCAGCAATCCATAAACTTCCATTTTCTTCAAATCAGCACCAATATCCAATACCGCACGCCCAGACCAACCTCTGGTACCCGTCGCTGTTTCTTGGATATCTTCCAAATCAGTCGCGCTTAAACGAAATGTCTGGTTAGGAGCTAAGCTTTCAATTAAAATGGTGGATTCCATGATGTGGGTACCATCCAGTGCTACCAATCTGCCTCGAACGATACCCGCCTGGATACCTTTATTGGTGATTTTTATTGACACCGCATCGGTTGCTGCGCTACTTGGCACATTATACAATGTGCATACTGTTCCATTTTGCTTGACGTGGAGCAATTTGCCTTGTATGGTGGACTCTTTTTGAAACTTCATTGTCAAGGTCGCCAGTGGCGCGTCAGGCAAATCATCAATAGGATTTGTACCATCAGCCACAACAATAATGTTCTTCCCAGATGGATTAAAAATAGCAGCTGTGTCATTTTTATCCATGTTAAATACTGCTTGATCGGTAGTAAGAGAAGTGGCTCGAATATCAGGGGTACTTATAGTGTTATTGCCATCAATATCAATAAAAACATTCTCTGTATTGGGGGACGATGCAGAAAAAATACCATTCTCAATGGTTAAAGAACCAGCAACAGAGCTAGTATCAAAAGAATAAGCACTTTCGCCATCTGCTTCATAAAGCTGTGGGCTTGGATTAGTGAATTCGAGATCACCTAAACTAATCATGGTTGGTGTTATTCCTCCCACAAAGTTAGTTCCTCCTTGTGCGACATCAATAGCAATACCTGTGGCATCATTCGCATTCACCCGAATATTCACGCCACGCCCTGAGGACGCAACTGTCATGCTTTCTGCTGTATCGGGTTTAAGTGCAGGATTGGCTCCCAATTGTATTTCTACATCTAGCTTGATTTGGGAACCAGAGTCTGCTAAGACGGTAGCATCTCCGATTTTGAATTGGAAATCTAACACTTCACCTGCTACGATAGAATTTGTGGCAAGCTCATCTCCAACTTCAATATTGAAAGTAACGCTGTTTTCGTCCATCAACCCTTTATCGGTGATTGAAACGGCAATATTGGGCGTATTAGTAATGAGACTTCCGTCTGCCTTCTGAAGAGTTAATACACCACTGTGAAGATTATCTCTCCACCCACCTGAACTCAAGGTGTAAGTCACTTTAATAGGAGAAACAAGTTTTTCCGCTAGGATATATCGAGCCCTGTAATTGTAAGTCAAGTCTTGACTACTTTCATTCATCAGTTCAACAGCATAAATGGGATATCCACTCGGATAACCGTTAGTGCTGTCAAGAAGAGCACCCGCTGAATTTGTCAAATTGAAGGTGCCTGCCATTGCAGTAGTACTCACCGTCAGCGAAAGCGCAGCGGCAATTGCGGTTGCAAGGAGTTTTTGATTACGCATGAGAGATTTATCTCCTTAAAAATGGTTAAATGGAATTTTCATTATAAGAGCATGTTTTTTTAAAGTTGAAAACTGGTGAGTGACAATAATGTACAAGCTCCCTTAATTTGTTGGAGTATAAAGCCTGACAAAGCTGAAGCTTTGTACTCCAATCAACTCCAATCAACATAATATATTAAGGTTAGGGAATTTTTTATTGACACTTATATTAAGTAACAACTCATAAACACACTCATTAATAAGAATCTATTTAGAGAGTGGGCAGTAGCTTAACAAATATTTTTAGCAAGAACAAGTCATTTTTATTTGTTAAATCATTTTTATCTAAAAAAATATAAAAGAAATGTTTTTCGAGAATAAAATAATGAACGATTTTTCAAAACATTTAAATGAATACCCACTATCCATACCAAAAAG
>JAUCGK010000252.1:3939-7645 GCA_030378085.1 Candidatus Parabeggiatoa sp. HSG14 | reverse complement strand
TGCAATCGGGAAACGCTATAATAAGTTTTAAAACTAAAAAAATTTAGTTTTGGATAGTATTAAATTTTTATTCATAATTTTTTGTAATTACTCCGCCTCTCGTTCCAACGCTCCAACGTTGGAATGTATTTCGTGACGCTCCAGCATCACTCCTTATAAAAAAAGTTATTTTTAAATTATAATAACTGAGTAGTTACAATTTTTATTATTATGCAACATTGAAACAAGTTGATAACTAAAAAATGCAAAAAACAATTTTATTCTTAGCTGCTAATCCTAAAAATACCTCACAATTGAAGTTAAAAGAGGAAGTTGAGGAAGTTAAAAAGGAGTTACAGCGTTTACAACGCCATGAGCAGTTTGTGTTTAAACAACAATGGGCAACGACGCTTGAGGCATTACGCCATACGTTATTAGATCATCAACCACACATTATCCATTTTTCCGGACATGGCGCTGGGCAAGACGGCATCGTGTTGGAAAATGAAAAGGGAGAAAGTCAATTGGTTGATGGTGATACGTTGGCGCATTTCTTTAAACCGTTTGCTGCGCGGATAGACTGTGTAATTTTGAATGCTTGTTTTAGTGCTTTGCAAGCGAGTGTTATCGTGCAACACATTGATTTTGTGATTGGCATGAATCAGCCCATTAAAGATAAAGCGGCGATTCAATTTGCTATTGGGTTTTATGATGCGTTGGCAGCGGGGAAGTCGATTGTTGACGCTTTTGACATAGGGTGTGCCAGCATTGAAAATAAGGGGGAGCGTTTAAAACCGGTTTTAAAACAACACTTTGCTAACCCCCATTGGTTAATGCCAATACCAAAAAATCGTTTGTTTACTGGGCGACAAGCATTACTGCATGAATTACAAGATAATTTACATTTTCACCAAACGGCGGCTTTGAGTGGTTTGGGAGGGATGGGCAAAACTCAAACGGCAGCGCATTATGCCCGGTTGCATCAAAATGAATATCGGGCGGTGTTGTGGTGTTTGGCGGATACGGCATCCTCGTTGGATTTGGGTTTGGTGGTGATAGCGCGTACTTTAGATTTACCAGAAAAAGACGCGCCGGAGCAACAAACCATTATCGCGGCGGTTAAGGATTGGTTGGCAACGTATAGCCATTGGTTATTAATTTTGGATAATGCCGATGAGGTGAACATTGTTAATGAATTGACAGAATTGGCAAATGGAGAGCAGCGGCATATTATGTTGACAACTCGCGCCCAAATAACGAAGACTTTTGCCCAGGCGGTGGCTATTCATGAAATGGCACGAGATGAGGGGATTGATTTTCTATTACGGCGTGCTTTGGACAAACCGCGTGATAAGCATGGGAAGGTGTGGGATTCTTATAAGCTTCCTGATAAAAGGGATGCAGGAAAATTGGTTGATTTGCTGGGCGCGTTGCCGTTAGCGTTGGATCAAGCGGGGGCTTATATTCGTGAGACGCAATGTGGTTTAGCGGGATATTTAGAACGTTACCAGACTTACGGACACGATTTGTTACAGGAGCGAGGGACTTTATTAAACGAGCATGATCATCCCGATCCGATTGCCGTCACTTGGTTATTGTCGTTTGAAAAAATTGCCGCAGATAATCCAACGGCGATTGAGGTATTAAATCTTTGTGCGTTCTTGCATCCCGATAGTATTCCAGAGGTAGTTTTTCAAGATTTGGATATTTTGGAATTAGATAAAGCGTTAAAAGTTATTTTGCGTTATTCTTTTGTCCAGCGTAACCCAAAAACCGAGCTATTGACGATTCATCGTTTAGTGCAAAGTATCTTGCGCCATGAGATGGATGAGGAGACACAAAGGGATTGGGCGGAAAAGGTTGTGCTGACGGTGGTTAGTGTTTTTCCCGATCCTAAAGATGTTTCAAATTGGTCAAGTTGTGAGCGTTTATTGCCCTGTGCTAAAACTTGTGTGGAGTTAATTGAAAACTGGAATCTGGAATTTGAAGAAGCTGCGCTTTTATTGAATGAAATTGGTGGTTATTTACATGAGAGTAAAGCGGACTATGAGTCAGTCAAGCCGTTATATGAACGCTCTTTAGCTATTTATGAGAAAGTTTTTGATCAAAAACATCCAAACATAACAGCGGGGCTTAACAACTTAGCCGTATTATATTATAACCAAGGCGACTATGAGTCAGCCAAGCCATTGTATGAACGCTCTTTAGCTATTTTTGAAAAAGTTCATGGTCAAGAACATCCACTTGTCGCAACTAGCCTTAACAATTTAGCCGTATTCTACAAAACTCAAGGCGACTATAAATCAGCCAAGCCGTTGTATGAACGCTCTTTAGCTATTCGTGAGAAAGTCTTTGGTCAAGAACATCCCAATGTAGCAACTAGCCTTAACAACTTAGCCCAATTATATAATGACAAAGGCGACTATGAATCAGCCAAGCCGTTGTATGAACGCGCTTTAGCCATTGATGAAAAAATTCATGGTCAAGAACATCCAAATGTAGCACTAAGCCTTAACAACTTAGCCCAATTATATAATGACAAAGGCGATTATAAGACAGCTAAGCCATTGTATGAACGCTCTTTAGCTATTTTGGAAAAATTTCATGGTAAAGAACATCCTGATGTAGCAACTAGCCTTAACAACTTAGCCGGATTATATAGAGCCCAAGGCAACTATGACTCAGCCAAGCCGTTGTATGAACGTACCCTAAAAATTCTGAATAAGTTCTTTAAACCTGACCATCCACATGTTCGTATATGTTCAGAAAGCTATGCTAGATTGCTTGAGAAAATGGAAAAGCAAAAGACGACAACAGCCACGAAGCCAAAGGGGTGGTTGCGGAAATGGTTGGGGTTTTGAACACAATAACTACAAGGATTACATTTTAGAAAAACATTCAACACTTATAGCAAAAAACAGGAACCACACTAAACCACACTCCCTTCGCAACTGCTTAGGACTCCAATAACTCTAACGGTATAATCCTTTCTAAAATGTAATCCTTGTAGTTAAGACGTTTAATCCTTTATTATATACAATTTCTGTAGTTAAAAGGTTTAATCCTTTATTATATACAATCCTTGTAGTTAAAGGTTTTTTCCTGGTTCCACAGCGAAAGCGTTGGAACGAGGAAAACAAAAAGGAAAATTCTCATGCACCTCTCCCGTTTAGACAACGAAGTATTCTTCAAGAAAGCTTTCACCGACAAATTGGTGTTTACCCAGTTTGTCAAAGATGTGATTGGCATTGACATTAAAGTGGGTAAAATTGAGACCGAAAAACGATTTAAACCAAAAGTCGCTTACATTGATTTTGCTTATGATATTTTTGCCGAATCAAAAGATAACCGAGTCATTATAGAAATTCAACGCGTTAAATATGACTACAATTTTGACCGTTTTCTGCATTATCATATAATGGGAATCGCTCAACTACAAAAAAGTGCCAACGATTACAAAATCAAACCAACGGTTTATACCATTGTGGTTCTCACTGCATCAGATACTGTAGAAGACAAAAAGGGTGAAATAATTCAGGAAGATATTCTGATTTCTGATATTAACCCTCATAATCTCAAAGGTAAAGTCTTCAATCTTTATGGACATCAACTGATTTTCCTCAATCCCAATTTCAAGAATGACAACACACCGCCCCGTGTTAAGGATTGGTTAGATTTAATTTTGGAATCCATAGATAACCCAGACAACCCCAAAATCAACCTCAAA
>JAUCGK010000252.1:0-3844 GCA_030378085.1 Candidatus Parabeggiatoa sp. HSG14 | reverse complement strand
ACCCAGACAACCCCAAAATTAACCTTAAAAACAAAGCGATAAAAAAAGCGGCTAAATTAATAGATGATGACAATCTTACTCCCGAAGAAAGAAGAGCCGCTAAAATTGCCTTTGCCACTGAAGAAACCCGGAAGATTGTAGAAAGAAAAGCTGAAGAAAGAGGAGAAATGGCGGCAAATCTAAAAATGGCTGAAAAAATGATAGCCAAAGGTTTTGATATTGAAAGTATTTCTGAAATGACAGAACTTGATGCTGAAACGATTAAGCAACTTGAAACAGGGGAATATTATAATAACATAGATTGATAAGGTAACTCCAAAAAATTAAAAATGTAGCCAAGACCTGCCAGGTTTTTAAAACCTGGCAGGTCTCCAAAAAGGAAAATTCTCATGCACCTCTCCCGTTTAGATAACGAAGTATTCTTCAAGAAAGCCTTCACCGATAAATTAGTGTTTACCCAGTTTGTCAAAGACGTGATTGGCATTGACATTAAAGTGGGTAAAATTGAGACCGAAAAACGATTTAAACCAAAAGTCGCTTACATTGATTTTGCTTATGATATTTTTGCCGAATCAAAAGATAACCGAGTCATTATAGAAATTCAGCGCGTTAAATATGACTACAATTTTGACCGTTTTCTGCATTATCATATAATGGGAATCGCTCAACTACAAAAAAGTGCCAACGATTACAAAATCAAACCAACGGTTTATACCATTGTGGTTCTCACTGCATCAGATACTGTAGAAGACAAAAAGGGTGAAATAATTCAGGAAGATATTCTGATTTCTGATATTAACCCTCATAATCTCAAAGGTAAAGTCTTCAATCTTTATGGACATCAACTGATTTTCCTCAATCCCAATTTCAAGAATGACAACACACCGCCCCGTGTTAAGGATTGGTTAGATTTAATTTTGGAATCCATAGATAACCCAGACAACCCCAAAATTAACCTTAAAAATAAGGCTATAAAAAAAGCAGCCAAATTAATAGATGATGACAATCTTACTCCCGAAGAAAGAAGAGCCGCTAAAATTGCCTTTGCCACTGAAGAAACCCGGAAGATTGTAGAAAGAAATGCAAAAGCAGAAGGGCAAAAAGAGGGGCGAATGGAAGAAAAACTGGAGACAGCTCAAAAAATGATAGCCAAAGGTTTTGATATTGAAAGTATTTCTGAAATGACAGAACTTGATGCTGAAACGATTAAGCAACTTGAAACAGGGGAATACTATAATAACACAGATTGATAAATAGGCATTGTTCTGGTTCCAACGCTCCAGCGTTGGAACTTATACAGTGACGATCCAGCGTTATTCCTTCACCGATTTTTTAAATTCGTTATTTCATAAGCGAGGTATTACTATGTTACAAACAGTTGAAGCAATTATAGATAGTGGTGGACAATTCCACTTTTTAGAACCCATTAAGTTCACAAAACCCAAACGTGCTCTAGTCACATTCTTATATGATGAAAATGAATCAATGATAAGCAACATTGAAAATGCGCTTTTAAGTGAAGAAGTATTAGGAAAAGATTGGAATAGAATTGAAGAGGATGAAGCATGGTCACATTTACAGTAGGTAGCGCAATTCTCGTACCCTTTTCAGATTTATCAACCTCAAAATTACGTCCAGCAATTGTGATTGCAAACGTTGATTACAATGATTGGATTTTGTGTCAAGTAACAAGCCAACCTTCCTTATTCAGATACAAAAGCTCTTGAAATTTCTGATGATAGTTTTCAACAAGGTTCATTCCAAAGAATTAGTTATGTTCGTCCTGGAAAAATTTTTACGGCTCATGCGACTTTAGATTAGAAGAAAAGTGGGCCAGTTAAAGCCTGACGTGTTAAAACAAATTGTCGAGAAAATCAAAGAATTAATTGAAGTTGTGTAAATATAATTTTTTTCTGCTTCCAACGCGCCAGCGTTGGAAACGAAGTAACGAAGCGTAGCGGAGATCATCCATACCGTGACGCTCCAGTGTCACTCCTCATGCCTCCTTCAATTCTATTTCTGTGGACTCAATTAAATAACAAACCATATCGCCATTAGGCATACTACCATCTGGCATATTTCTCCACAGTGCTTGTGTCTTTTCCATCTGATGTTGAAGTGTCATCAGTTCTTCCAATTTGCGGCGGTTTTCCTTAATACGTTGTTCAAGAGTAACCCGTACCAACGAACAAGGCGTTTTACCGTGGTTTGCCTCCTCAATAATTCGCTCAATATCATTCAGCGTGAAACCGAGTGCTTTTGCTTTGCGGATAAATTTTAAGCGTTTAACATCTTGTTTACTAAACACTTTATAACCGTTTTCAACATGACGACTAGGTTTTAGTAAACCAATACGTGTGTAATAGCGCACGACATGAGCTGGGATTTGAGTCCGTTGAGCAATTTCATTAACAAACATTATGAATTCCTTTAAAAATCAAGAGAAAACTCAGACCTGACAGGTTTCCAAAACCTGTCAGGTCTAAATCACAATATTAGGGAAAACTCAGACCTGACAGGTTTCCAAAACCTGTCAGGTCTAAATCATTATATTAATGAGTGTGTCCATCAGCTGCGTGGTCATGTGGCACAACATCCGTTTGATTATTATTGTCAGGCACTTTAAGTTCACTTGGATGTTCATGTTTTGCTGTACCTTCTGAATGCTCATGTTCAGCGCAACCCTGACAACCACCGGGCGTAGGTAGGGAGATAACACCAAGCCCATGACGATAAACCAATTCTCCACCGTGCCAAGCTGTAGAAAACAACAAAGCAAGCAAGACAAGGCTCATTACCAAAAATGAAACTTGGATTGTTTTACCAGTGTGATAGTTCCACCACGCCCAAAGTGCCAAAGGTAATAACGCAACGAGTGTCCCCAATGCCCAGTTGCGGTGTACATCCATAGCCAAATGGGAAAGGGTGTCATGGGCAACGGTGTTATAGGCAAACCCGCCGGTGATGACTGTTATTAGCGCAAAGCCAGTCCCTAGCCATAAATTCCAGTAGGCAACATTTAACCATTGCTTTTGTATTGGTTTATTTCTAGCTATCCAGGCTAATAGGAAAAAACCGATGGCAGTGCTGATTAGCGCAACCGTAAAATGTACAAAGATAGGATGCCAATTAGGTATAATTGAAATCATTGCAAAAACTCCATAGTAGAAAGAAAATGAAAAATAGACATAATACTCCCTCCCCTGCCAAAAGCGGGTTTAGAGATAATACATTAATTGTCAGACTAACTACGGAAAGTACGAGGAGGTTTGAAGAGTTGAGCAGAATGCTCGTCTAAAAAGGGAGGAAAATCAATATGATTTAGTATGATAGGGAAAAAATGAAAGGAGAAAAATGAGGAGATTAAACCAATGCCACAGTAGGTACAATAAGTACAGTAATTGCAACATCCTACATCACTTTTATCACAACAATCTTGTTTATCATTGCTTATATCATCTGGTGTGGCGTTGAGTGGTGTATGTTTAGGAAAAGTGGTTTGATGGCAAGCTGGACTTTCAGTGTTAACGGCATTTAAAGTGTCAACGGCATTTAATTGGATAGGCATAAAAGCAAACATGCCTTGCCACAAAGTAGCAAAGATGAGCAGATTTATCATTAATTTTCGAGCCGTTAAACACATAAGAAAAATATTCGGTAGTTATTAAATGTAAATTTGTTGTTTCAGGAATGAGGTACGATTTCTAGAAATCTAAGTAAGATAACAATTTTATTGACATTTGTTAACATGTTACAATTTATGTAAACAAGTTAAGTTGATGTGAATAAGGGAGTATCAGCCCGTTATCCCCTCGCTTACGCTTAGGGTTGCTTGATTGGTGAG
>JAUCGK010000251.1 GCA_030378085.1 Candidatus Parabeggiatoa sp. HSG14 | reverse complement strand
GAGAAGCGGCTAATATCAGTAATCATCACGAAAAGCAGAAATTTCTCAAAGTGATTTATGAGAATTTTTATAAAACTTACAATCCCAAAGGCGCGGATAGATTAGGCATTGTCTATACGCCCAATGAAATTGTGCAGTTTATGATTAGAAGTACTGATTATTTATTGGATAAGCATTTTAACCGCTTGTTATCTGATGATAACGTTTCGATTTTGGACCCGGCGACTGGCACTGGTACGTTTATCACGGAACTAATTGAATATTTACCTATCAGTAGGTTACCCGCAAAGTATAAGAATGAGATTCATTGCAATGAAGTGGCGATTTTGCCTTATTATATTGCGAATTTGAATATTGAGTATACCTATCAGCAGAAGATGGGAGAATATGAAGAGTTTAGTAATATTTGCTTTGTGGATACGTTGGATAATGTGGGTTTCGCGCATGGTACTGGTTATAAGTATCAACAAAGTGATTTGTCTTTGGGTTTAGGTGAAGAAAATGCGAAACGAATTGAGGAACAAAACCAGCGTAAAATCTCGGTGATTATTGGCAATCCGCCTTATAATGCGAATCAACAGAACGAGAACGATAACAATAAGAATCGTGAGTATCCAGAAATAGATAACGATATTAAGCGGACTTATATTGAGAATAGTACAGCGCAAAAAACTAAGGTTTATGATATGTATGCGCGTTTCTTTCGCTGGGCTTCTAATCGGCTATCAGACAATGGCATTTTGACCTTTGTTACCAATTCATCTTTTTTAGAAGCACGTACTTTTGACGGCTTTAGAAAGGTGGTTACTGAAGAATTTAATGAGATTTATGTGGTGGATTTAGGGGGTGATGTTCGCAAAAATCCTAAATTATCCGGTACCAAAAATAATGTATTTGGGATTCAAACTGGGGTAGCTATTTCATTTATGGTCAAAACCAGTAGAGACGCACAGCCGTGCGTCTCTACGTGCAAAATCCATTATGTACGTTGTCCTGAGTTGGAAGTAGCTGTTGATAAGTTGGCGTTTTTGCGAAATTCTCAATTTAAGGATATTGGCTTTGATAGAATCTTGCAGGATAAAAATCACAATTGGCTTAACATTGCTGATAATGACTTTGATGATTTATTGCCTTTGGCTAATAAAGAGACTAAATTGGCTAAATCACAGAAAGAGGAAGGAGCTGTTTTTAAGTTGTTTTCTAATGGAGTCGTCACTGCTAGAGATGAATGGGTTTATGATTTTGATGAGTTAATTCTTACAAAGAAGGTAGATTATTTTTTAAAAATTTTCAACGAGACAAAAATATTTGATGATAGGATAAAATGGAGTGAAACACTTAAAAAAAGAAGTAGTAATAGGGGCAATTTAAATTTTAAAAAAGATAACTTAATTAAAAGTCATTTTAGGGCTTTTATTAAAAAATATTACTATGCAGATCATCTTCTTTCCGATAGATTAACACAAAACCATTTTGACATCTTTACTCAAAACTTAACAGCAAAAAATTTGTTGATTAATGTTTATTGTGTGAATTCATCTTATATTTTATCAACATTAGCTACAGATAAAGTAGTTGATTTGTGTTTATTGAAAATGGGAAATGGTGGAACTTTCAGTTTTTCTCTTTACCGCTACGATTACGAAGGCAACCGCACCGACAACATAACCGACTGGGGCTTAAACCAATTCCAAACCCATTACCAAGACAACACCATAACCAAAGAAAACATATTCCACTACACTTACGCTGTACTACACAACCCAGCTTACCGGCAAAAATACGAACTCAACCTAAAGCGAGAATTTCCCCGCCTCCCGTTTTATGAAGACTTCTCCCAATGGGTAACTTGGGGCAAGCAACTAATGGATTTACACCTTAACTATGAGAAAGCCAAAAAGTACAAACTCAAGCAAATAGACATAGAAACCAACAAGCAAAACAAACCCAAACTCAAAGCCGACAAAGAAGCGGGTAAAATCTACCTAGATCAAACCACCACCTTACAAGGCATTCCTTCAATAGCATGGGATTACAAGCTCGGCAACCGTAGCGCGTTAGAATGGATTTTGGATCAGTACAAAGAAAAGAAACCCCATGACAAAACCATCGCCGAAAAGTTCAATACCTATCGTTTTGCCGATTACAAAGAACACGTTATTGATTTGTTGAAACGGGTTTGTACCGTCAGTGTGGAGACTATGGAAATTATTGAGAAAATGCCTTAAATTTAACTGTTTACCTGTTAAAAAATCTACAAATGGAAAAAACGCATAAAAAATTATCAAAATCTAGACAACTAGCTACAAAATTGATCTATGCTGCATTTAAGGTCTGATGTTACGCACTGTACTTCAAAAGTGAATACCAGAGTAGTGCAAAATGAAATTTTGCTGATTGTAACAGATTTTGGGGATACCCCCTAACCCCCCGTACACGGGTGGAACCAAACATCATTTGACACTTTGCTTTAATTTTTCTATTTTGGGACTTCCCCCTGTGTACGGGGGGTTAGGGGGGTGTCCTCAATTTTGCACTCCAGTTTGGAAGCTATCTGCGTAACATCAGGTAATAATTGTAACTATTTAGTTAATCTTGAAATAAATCTCAAGGCTAAAAGCTAAAGCAAGCTAATTCCATTTCAGTGAGTCTCCTTTAGTAGACTTAAGCTTTCAGTCTTGAAACTTCGTTTTAGAGCTTGTGACGTTTAATTTATTTCAAAACTGACTAATTCAAACTAAGGAAAAATCATGACAGAAGAACTAGATGTTGAATTATCACCTGAGTTGGAAAAATTCAGAGATAAAATAAAATCCTCCATGAAACCTTTTATTTCGATTACTTCTCGAAAAGAGGAAAATTTAGCCTTATGGCAAAGTAAATTTGGTGGTTTTCCTTATTTGCCTAAAAATACTGAGTATCCTAAGGACGATCAAGGAAACCCATTATTCTTGTTGGCTCAAATTAACTTTTCAGAAGTACCTTGTTTAGAAGGTTTTCCACAACAAGGGATTTTACAATTCTTCATTGCAGATGATGAGCTTTATGGAATAGATTTTGACGAACCCTTGCAACAAGAGGATTTCAGAGTTATCTATTTTTCTGATGCTCAAGCATCAGAAGAAGAATTAGTCACTGATTTTAGTTTTTTGCCTAAGCCTGAATATATGCCGTTATCTTCTGGCACAACTTGTTCACTGCAATTTGAGAAAAAAATTGCACCTGTTGGTGCAGATGATTATCATTTTGATGAACTGTTTGGTAACGATTTCTTTGGGCAATTTGGAAAAAATGAATTGGCTATTTGGAAAGAATATACAGAAAAATTTCCATCAAGCGGGCATAAAATAGGCGGTTATGCTTATTTTACACAAAATGATCCGCGCCCTCCCTCAAAAAATCCAGAGGAAGAATACGTTTTACTCTTGCAAATTGATACAGATAATCCGGTAGACATTATGTGGGGAGATAGCGGAGTAGGCAATTTTTTTATAAAGAAAGCAGATTTGGAGAAATTAGATTTTTTCAAGGTGTTCTATAATTGGGATTGCCACTAGAGGTGTTAATTTTGAATCAATTTTACTGATTTTTTTTCATCCTCTTTTTCTGTATGAATCAGAATTTTCAGGATTTTAAAATTAACCGAATAAAACTAGAAATGGCTTAAAAATATATTTTGAAAATTCTTAAATTCTGTAAATTCTGATTCAGACAATAAAAGAATGACCATTTCTTCAACTCCCTAAAATCTTTAAAGATTGTCTTTTCCCTCTTTCCCATTTTTTCTATTTAAATTTACATAATGACAAGAACTCAGCTAAAAGTAATTGCAAAAACCTGTTTAAAAGATTCACAAATGTTATTTGCCGCTAAACGCTACGACGCTGCTACTGCTTTATGTGGTTATGCGATTGAATTAGTATTGAAAGAAAGAGTGTGTAGAACACTAGGTTGGACAGATTTCCCTGAAACCAATGGCGAATTTTTTCAGAAAGCGTTCGATATTCCAGAAAATTCTGTGAAATTAAAACGATTTTGTAAATCATTTAATATACCCAAAGATGAATTGACTGAATTTCATAGAAAGTGTTTTAAAAACCATCGCTTTTTGAGAGTCAATAATTTAGAAACTTTACTGGTTCTTTCGGGTATTGCTGAGAAAATGCAGCAACGGTTTTTTATAGAATGGTCAATCATAAAAAAATGGAATCCTCAAAATCGTTATAAAAAAATGGGATCAGAAACTTGGAACTCGACTGAACTCATGCTTTCCTCTGTTGAAACGCTGTTCAAAGACTTATGAATCTGATTTTTTTATAAATTTGGTGTGGTTTCCAAAATAAATTTTGGACTCCAAAGCAACAACCTTATGGAATCCGAAATTTATTTTGGATTTTTTATTGGATTTTTTATTTAAAAAGGAGTGGTTATGAAAGAAAACAACGACAACAAACCCGCACCGAGCAAATGGGGTGCAAAACTTTTTTACACCACATTAGTAGCAATCCTCATTTTTTTCTGGTGGTTGCTAATTTATTCACACGGCATTACGCCTATTCATCATTAAGGAGAAACTTTAAAGGATGAAATCTTTACTTGAAAATACTACCCTAGTTATACTGGGTGCATTTATTCTTACTTTCCTTATATTTTATGGGATTGACCACTTTATTATGGCAATGCAAGGTTTGCCACTTAACTTCGATATGACACCGGCTCAGTAAATTTATGCACTCAATGATAAGATGGATGTTACTTGTTGTATTGCTTGTGGGTTTCATCAGCCCATCACCCGAAGCAATAGCCGCAGATATAGCAACTCATAATTCAGAAGTATCAGAAATAGCCGCAGAATCCAGCACTGAAACAACTCTGATTCCAGCTCCCCAACTCAAACGTAGCGATTACCCAAATATGGGTTTTAGCAGTCGTTCAGTCATTTGGATACTTGCCCAATTACACCTCTTTTTTGCAGCCTTCGTATTAGCAGTCCCCATTTTTGTCTTAGTGATTGAATTTATCGGTTTTAAATATAAAGATGATCGCTATGATGACATGGCCCATGAGTTCATGAAAATCAGCATGACTGCTTATTCCATTACTGCTTTGTTTGGTGGTACGCTGGCTTTTGCGCTGTTCTTATTATATCCACAATTTATGGCTTATATGATGCGGGTATTTAACGCGCAAACGCTGGTTTATGCAGGGTTATTCTTTGCAGAAAGTGCTTTGCTCTACATTTATTATTATGGTTGGAATGCTATGCGATACGGTGATGCTAAATGGGCTCATCTCACCATAGGTTTATTACTCAACGCTGTTGGGACAACCTTACTCGTTGTCGCTAACTCTTGGAGTACCTTCATGATGGCACCTTCTGGTGTCAATGAAGTGGGAGCCGTCACAGGTAGCATTTGGGCAATTATGAAAGGCCCATTATGGAATCCATTAAATTTACATCGCGTATTAGCCAATGTTGCATTCGGTGGAGCCGTAGTTGGGGCTTATGCTGCTTATAAATTCCTCAGTGCTAAAACTGCGGTTGAAAAAGCCCATTATGACTGGATGGGTTACACTTCTAATTTTATTGCCATATTAGCTTTTCTACCCTTGCCCTTTGCAGGTTATTGGCTCATGGCAGAAATCTATGCATATTCCCAACAAATGGGCATCACCGCAATGGGTGGCATCCTCGCTTGGCTGTTTGTAGTGCAAGCCATCTTAATCGGCACAATCTTGTTATCGGCTAACTATTATTTATGGTCAGGCATGTCGCGTTGTGAAGGTTCGGAACGTTACACTTGGATGATTAAATATATTGCTTTAGTGCTAATATTAGGCTTTTTAATTTGGGTAACACCGCATACTTTGATATTAACGCCTTCTGAAGTAGCCACATTAGGGGGTAGTCATCATCATACCTTAGGGCCATTAGGTCTTATGCCTGCCAAAAATATTGCGGTCAATTTGATGTTGATTTTTACTTTTCTATCCTTCCAATTATATCGTCGTTCTGACAAAATCATAACCGTATCTTGGGCTAAAGCAGGTAATGCTTTAATGGTTGCCATTTATGTTGTGGCTATTGTCAATATAATCTTTGCTGGGGTTTATTATGGTTACTTTACTAATACCGTTTATAAAGTGGGTTCCAGCGTCATGCAGGTAGTATCTACCTTAATCGTGATTGTCAGCGGTGTAGTGATTGATACGTTAATGTTTAAAAACGCCAAAACCTTACCTTCGACTTGGGGCAAAGTAACCAATTTCTCTCAATATGCCCTGTTTGCTCTACCTGTTGCCTTCACTTGGTTGATGGCTTTAATGGGTTATGTACGTTCCAGTGTGCGGACTCATTGGCACGTTTACACCGTGATGAAAGATAATTCACCGGAAAATTACATTCCAGCTATCGGTTATGCGGGCAACATGATAACTATTGCGACTGTGTTATTTTTACTAATTATTGTCTTCATATTTTGGATTGCTTCGCTGTCCAATACTAAACAAGTCCCTGAGGTGAATAATGCCAGTAATTGTTAAAGTATTAGGCTTCAGTTTAGGTTTGACGTTAGTATTTACGTTAATCGCTAACCTATTACCACAAATAGAAGGTGAAGCTCCTGTAGATAAAATTATTGATCCCAGTGCTTTTACAGAAGAAAGTTTTGTTGCCTTAGGCGAAGAACTATTTCAAGGTAAAGGGACTTGTACTTTATGTCATAACAATATGGGACGCGCTCCAGACATTTTAACGATGGACATGGTAACAACAACAACTGAACGATTAAGCGATTCTCGTTATCAAGGTAAAGCGGCAGATGCTGAATCTTATCTTTGGGAATCTATGTTACAACCGGGTATTTATGTAGTAAAAGGCTTTGGTAAAAAGGGAACTAATGATACTGACTCCCCAATGCCAGCTGTTGATAAAGCACCTATTCAATTATCTAAATTAGAGATAAATGCGATAATCGCCTTCCTACAAGCTAAGGATGGTAATACAGTAACAGTCGCTTTACCCACAGAGAAAAAAGAAGCCACGCCAGTTATAACTCAACCAGTCGCAGAATCAACACCTGTTGCTCAAGTTGCAGAATCTCAAATAGCTGAAACTGCTGAAATTGCTTTAGTTAAATTTACTTGTACCGTTTGTCATTCTGTGTTAGAAACAGAATCTCCGGTAGGGCCTGATTTGCGAACAGTGGCTAATCGTCTCAGTGTTGAAGAAATTAGGCAAAGCATCGTTGAGCCAAATGCAGTCATTGCAGACGGGTTTCCTCCCATCATGCCACTCGATTTTGCCGAAAAAATGAAGGTTAAAGAATTGGATATGATCGTGCAATTTCTTGCTAAAGAAGCTAATATAGATTTGTAGAGACGCGATGTTCGCTTCCAATAATTATGGAATTATTTACCCCCGATGTTCGTTGTAAACCTTATTGCTGGATTCTTTTGAGCATTTAGAGACGCGAGCATCGTGTCTCTACAACATAATCTATAGAATAATTGTAACTACTCAGTCTCACAATAAACATTAACATTTTTCTGATTATAACGAATTTTGGGGATACCCCCCCTACCCCCCCGTACACAGGGGGAAGTCCCAAAATAGAAAAATTAAAGCAAAGTGTCAAATGATGTTTGGTTCCACCCGTGTACGGGGGGTTAGGGGGGTATCCCCAAAATCTGTTACAATCAGCAAAAT
>JAUCGK010000250.1 GCA_030378085.1 Candidatus Parabeggiatoa sp. HSG14 | reverse complement strand
GGTATAATTCTAGTTTTTTTAAAACATTTTACATGAGACACCGCGTATCGTTATGCAAAAACAAAACTGTTTATTAATTGTCGATGATGAAGAACGAGGGCGCGATGCGCTGAAAATACTACTCTCCAGAGAAAATTATAAACTAGCTTTTGCGGCAAATGGTGAAGAGGCATTACAACAGGCAATCCAGTTAACACCTGATTTAATCTTATTGGATGTAATGATGCCAAAAATGGATGGATTTGAGGTGTGCCAACGCTTACGAGCGCATCGCCAATTGGCAGAAGTACCTGTCATAATGCTGACGGCTATTAGTGATCGTAAAGCACGTTTGCTTGGAATAGAAGTCGGTGCTGATGATTTCATCACTAAACCTTTTGATAGAACCGAATTACTTGCCCGTGTCCGCACAATTCTCCGTCTTAATCGCTATCGCCGCTTATTGGCAGAACGTGTTCGCTTCGATTGGGTTGTTGAACAATCTAATGAGGGTTATTTATTACTCAATGAGGGCAATACAATACGTTATGCTAATTCGTGTGCATGTTCTTATTTAGGGTTGTTAAAAGAAAATTCTTTAGCTGAGGAATTTTTAAAAAATGTAGAAAAACAAAATTTTAGGTGTGAACCTCCTGCCGCTTGGGAAAATTGGCCTACTCATAATGTCAATTCTATACCACGTTATTTGGTGCGTCCTGAAACGAGCCAAAGTCCTTTACTGTGGTTACAAGTAGATATTATGGAATCATCATCTGATAATCCTGATGAGCAATTGGTACATTTGCGTGATGTCAGTGAACAGATGAATTTACAGCAGCAGATGTGGACTTTTCAGACATTAGTTTCACATAAATTACGGGCACCCCTTAATGGTTTAGTCGGTTTACAAATTTTAGACGAAAAAACGATAGATTTATCTAGTACACGGGCACATGCTTTACTCAAAATTGCGCGAGAAAGTGCTAAACGGTTGCAAGATCAAATTTTAGATATTTTACGCTATGTGGATTCTTCACAGTTGGTCAAATTGGAGAATACATTTAATTTGTCGGAATTGTCTGCATTGCTAGACAAAATCAGGGGAGATTTGGAAATAAAAAAGGTGTCGGTGCAAATAGCTGATAATATTGCTGAAAAATTACTGGCATTTTCCCCTCAAGGAATGGAATTGATAATACATGAATTATTTACCAATGCTAAAAAATTTCATCCACATAACGAACCTACAATAGAAGTATTAGTAACACCCATTGATGCAACGAATGTCCTTTTGTCTGTCAGTGATAATGGTAAATCTTTGCCTAATCAAGAACTAATTAAAGTATGGAGACCATATTATCAAAGTGAAAAATATTTCACAGGTGAAATCAAAGGAATGGGTTTAGGGTTGGCAATGATTGCTCGGTTAGTATGGAGTAGGGGAGGGAGTTACCATTTTCGTAATTGTGAAGATAAACAAGGTGTAACAATAGAATTAACTTTGCCGCTTGCTGCAAGAAATTTTAAATGGTGATACGAATTAGGAATAAAAAATAAAAAAATAAATGGTGAATTACAAAACTGATGATATTGAAGCTTATCATGTAACTAACTGGTTTAATTGATATATTAAATTATTAATTTACACTAAATGGGTAGTGACTCATTTTTAAATTTTCCATTCTCCCTTCTCCCTTTCTAATGATGTGCTAAACTCAAAAAATATATAAGAACGTTTATGTCATTTTATGATCGAAATATTTGAAATTGCATAAGCATTTTTTTCATAATGAAAGGAGGAGTCATGAAAACAATAAAAAAACTATGCTTCTGCATAGTATTATTAGGGGAATTGTTAACTACTTGTGCCATTGCTCAAGAGGTGGGGTGGGTTAACCATTTTGATGGTGAGCCAGAAAGTTACCTCATTACGCGGGGTGATAAAACAGTACCCGTAGCATTTTTAACAATGTTGAATGTTGGTGATGAAATTACTGTCAATAATAAGCAACATCGCATTGATTTAACTCTGCGTGGGGGAACACAGTCTGTCAAGGTGACTCATGAAAATTCGCCTTTTCAAGTTGACAATACCAGTCAAGTACCTACATCCCTAAATGCATTGTGGACTTGGACAAAGCAACAGATCAGTGAATGGCACAAATTCACGCAACAGTTCAAGTCTAAAAAAACAGGTAATTTGGACTCAAATGGTCTTACTATGCCTTTATTGGCAAATATTAAAGGACCTGCCATTTTTGGTGAAGGCAAACGGCGTTTGCATTTACAATGGTATGGTGGTAAATCACCTTACAAAATCCAAATTAAACAGCATCGCAAACTGTTATTAACGCAGATTAGCTATACCTCAGTCATTGAGACAGAATCCATGCCTTTTAAGGCAGGTAAATCTTACCGTGTGGTAGTAACTGACGCAAAAAACGAAGTCTTCATAGGTGGTTTTAGAGTTGTTGCCATAGCAAAAATACCTAGCTCTCTTGAAACCTTACAAGGTAATTTACCTGACAATATCCGTGAAACTTTGCAAGCAACATGGCTAGCAACACAACAGGAAAACAATTGGGTATTAGAAGCCTATCAGCTACTTGTTAAATCCAAATATTTGCCCGCACAATTACTAAAAGATGCATTAGCCCAAGGAGAGGAAAGCCAAACTCTTCGCGGTATTCGTGGATATAAAACCCCAAATAGAAGGGATAAAACGCTAGGTATTCGGGGACATAAGCCGCCAGATGAAGGGTAAACTTTTCTGGACAAGATAAAACCAAGTTTTTTTCAAAGAACTTGGTTTTTTTAAGTGCCTAAAAAATAAAGGAAACATAAAATATGGACGAGTCTCAATGGCTCAAACATAAGTTACTAAATATTATACAATCTTTATTACTTGTTATAGCAATGACAGTAATACTTGGCTTATTAGGATGGTTAATTGGAGGCGGGATTATGGCCTTTTATGCTATTGCTTTGGTAGTCGCTATTTATCTTTTTAATCCCATAGTTTCTCCACATTTGATTTTGAGGATGTACCGCACACAAAAAATTACTTATTCTCATGCGCCCAATCTTCATTCTATATTACGAACTCTTGCTAAACGTGCTAATTTGCCAAAAGTGCCTCAACTTGTTTATCTACCAAGTGATATGATGAATGCTTTTGCTGTTGGAAGACCAAAAAATGCGGTTATTGCACTTTCAGATGGACTTTTACGACGGCTTTCCTTACGAGAAATTTCGGGAGTATTAGCCCACGAAATGAGTCATATTTATCATGACGATATGCGTATTATGGGTTTTGCTGATATTACTAGCCGCTTGACCCGTTTTCTCTCTCTTATTGGATACTTCTTACTCCTTTTGAATTTACCATTACTGCTATTTGATCTTTATATCATTAGCTGGTCTGCAATTTTTCTTTTAATATTGGCCCCTATTATTACAGATTTATTGCAACTCGCCTTGTCACGTACTCGCGAATATTATGCTGATTTGGGTGCTGCACAATTACTGGGCGATCCAGAAGCTTTAGCTTTAGCATTGATCAAAATGGAGCGTTACCAAGGTCATATTTTGGAACAAATTTTTTGGCCCAGACGTTACTCACCTGAACCTTCTTTACTCCGCACTCATCCTCCTGTCAAAGAACGTGTACGTCGCTTACTAAACTTAAGAGAACCTTATCGTACAAAAGATATGGTTTGGGAAGGATTACCATTGTTAGCTGATTGGCCTTTATCTGCTTTTATATCTTATGCACCGTTACAACCACGCTGGCATTTTAGTGGGATATGGTTCTAAAATTTGAAGAAAAATTTCGTGTCAGAATAATATAATATTAAGAATGGAACAAGTCATTGAAAAATAATGTGATTAAAATTTGTGATTAAAATTAATGATTTGGTAGGTTTCTCTCATTAAAACATTGCCAGTGTAACCATTTGATTTATAATAAATCTTGGCTTTATAGGTACTGGTAACTTGGGTTATATAAACCTGTCAAGTTTTTGAAACTATCAGTTTTTTTTTAAATCACTACTTTATTCCTGCTTTTTTATTTTTAGCAAGGAACGATTTTTTAATGTTTTCTAAGTTATAATATAACGGATAATTAACTTGATAATGTCACAATTATTTTTCATTCCAGATTTTTTTACACAAATATTAAGTTATGAATTTCTCACTAAAGTAAAGTCTTCACAAAAACACAAATTGTGATCAAGACAAAAATCTCAATCCGTGTAAAGTATAAATAGCTAATTTCACCCATGTTAGGAATGAGCATAAATAATTTTACCAATCTCACTTTCACCTACTTTTTATGAAGAAAGGGTTGGGGAGATTATGAATAAGGTTATCTAAGTTATTTTATGCACAAATTCCCTACCTTAATTTTGAAGTACTTTATCCAAAATGATAGAAACGACAAATTCTAATTCTAAAGAACATCTGACTCATGGGGTTTGTCAAGAACGAGTGCAACGTCTAGCAAATCTTGCATTGGATGTGGTTGAGAGCCTCTTGACAACAGATGAAACACCTATTAATGTGCGGTTAAATGCCGCTTTTAGGATTTTTGAATTGTGTGGAACGAATACGACTGATGCTATGGGCAAAGCCATTATTCAGGGTATTGAAAATAATGCACGAGAAATTGAAAAGAATGCACATGAGTTGTCATATCTTGAAGCACTTTTAAAGGATAATAACTCAAGTTCTAATAAATCCGATAACTTGAATGAGATTAAAACCAGTGTAGATGGACCAATATAGATATTTAGGAAAATATTTTAGAGTTAAACCTCAGAAGTTTTAAAAACCTCTGAGGTTTTTTTGTATTGGAGTGGAGTTCAAGATTTGGAAGTGACTTAACTTCCAAACTAGTGTAGGAAAGCGGAAGTCCCCATACCATCCTCGATAAAGGGCAACCACAAGGGATTGCCCGCGTCAATTATTCTTATAGGGGCAATCATCCTTTATGGTTGCCCCCTTGTTTTAAGAAATCCGCTGCACGCAATGATCCTGCACGAATTATATTGCTATTTTCTGATTATAACGAATTTTGGGGACACCCCCCTAACCCCCCGTACACAGGGGGAAGTCCCAAAATAGAAAAATTAAAGCAAAGTGTCGAATGATGTTTGGTTCCACCCGTGTACGGGGGGTTAGGGGGGGCACCAAAATCTGTTACAATCAGGCTATTTTTTCTTTATCCCTTCTAATAAAACATTCCCAGCAATTTTATTAGTAATCACCCACTGTTGCCCAATAGAAAGAACGTTGTTTACTACCCAATACAAAACTAAACCGGATGGGAAAAAGGCAAAAAACACGGTAAATACTATGGGTAAAACCAACATTACTTTTTGTTGCACAGGATCAAGTGGTGCTGGATTTAAGAAATGTTGCACTACCATAGTTGCACCCATGATAAGCGGTAGCACAAAAAAGGGATCGGGTGTCGATAAATCATCTAGCCAAAGAATGAAACTCGCTTGACGCAATTCAACACTTTCCAATAACACCCAATAAAGTGCAATAAATACAGGTATTTGAACAACAATTGGTAAACAGCCACCTAATGGATTGATTTTTTCTTTTTTATACAAATCCATTAAAGCCTGATTCATGCGAGTCTTATCATCACCATAACGCTCTTTAAGTGTTACGAGACGCGGTTGCAGGCGACGCATATTTGCCATAGACTTATAACTGGTTGCTGACAGATGAAAAAAAGCCAACTTGATAAGTATCGTTAAAATGATAATAGCCCATCCCCAATTGCCAACCCAGTCAAAAATGATTTCTAACATCCAAAATAAAGGTTGAGCAATAAACCACAACCACCCATAATCCACCGTTAAATCTAAGCCATGAGAAAGTTCTGCCAACTTGTTTTGCAACTTAGGACCAGCAAAAAACTTCATCTTAAAAACCATTTGGCTATCAGAGGCAACAGTTAGCAAGGGACCTACCAATTGCAAAGTATAACGATTCCCTGAAAAAACACGCGTTTGATATTTATAACTTTGGTTATGCTCAGGTATCCATGCGGCTACAAAATAATGCTGAAGCATTGCAGCCCATCCCCCAGCCCAAGCAGGGCGTAAACCTAAACTATTTTCCTGCATTTCGCTAAAAGCAATTTTTTCGTAAAGTTGGTCAGGACTGGAAATAGCCCCTCCCATATAGGTATAAAGAAAACGGGATTCTCCCAAATCAGCTTCAGTACGTTGAAATTGTCCGTATAATCTTCCTTCCCATGGTTCAGCAGTTTTGTTTTCAACAATGTGTTCTACGTCAAAGGCATAACTTTTTGGGTAAAAAGTATAAATTTTGCTGACTTTAATATTGGAAGTGGCATTTGTCCAAGTCAGTTTAACTCTTAAAGAGTCGGCACCGTTAGGGAGACGATAATTTACATCATCACTTTGATATATATCTTGATGGGTAGGCGCATCTTGTTTGGACAGCAAACCGGACTGAGCGACAAACAAATTAGGCAATGTATCATTCATCAAACGAAATGGATCATCTGGTGTTTTTCTAGTGACAGGATAATCAGGTAAGTCAACCACTCGGATATCACCACCTTTGGTATCAATTTCTAGTTTCAACACATCAGTTTCAACAAATACACGCTTATCACTTTTTAAAAGTTTGGGAATTTGTTGTGTGCCAGGAACTTCTGGCATATCTGAATGGGTTTGTAAATTTCTAGTGTCAGGTAATTCAGAATCTGAGGCGGTTGCGATAGGCTTTGATGTGTTGGTGATTTCAGTTGTTGATGTGCTTGTCACACTGGCTGGTTTAGGGCCATAGTCTTCCTGCCAAGCTTGATATAACATTAATAAAATAAAGGCCAAACCTACAATCAGAATGAGTCTGAAATTATCCATGTTTATCTTTTTTCCTTCGCTCTGGGACGGGATCAAACCCGCCGGGATGCCACGGGTGACAACGAAATATTCGTTTGATACTTAACACGAGGCCTCGTAAAACCCCGTGTGTGTTAATGGCAATCAGCGCATATTCAGAGCAACTTGGATAGAATCGACAGTGCGGTCCTAACCAAGGACTGATGAATAACTGATAACCGCGTATTACTAAACTCAAGATTTTTTGCATCGATGTGATAATTGTTGCCAATGCCTTGCTAATGAGTGTTTTAGGGTGTGGTTATTTACTTGATCCGTTCCATTTTTTGCCAATACCACGCAATCTAATCCTGCCATACAGGGCGGTTGTTGATGTCGAAAACTTTCACGGATTAATCGCTTAATGCGATTTCTCGCTACAGCTTGTTTAACCCGTTTTTTTGCAATCGCCAGTCCTAAACGAGCTAAACGCTGTCCATTGGCTTTTGCTAATACTGTAAAGTATTGATCACCTGATTTACAAGGCTGATCAAAAACATACTTATATTCAGAAGGTTTTAGCAAACGTTGTTGTCGCGTGAATTGGTAGGAAGGATTCTGATCAAGCACTAAGAGATTTCCGCCCTTTGGCGCGGCGAGCGTTGATAATTTTTCGTCCACTTTTTGTTCTCATACGGGATCGAAAACCGTGGCGACGTTTACGTACTAGATTACTTGGTTGGAAGGTTCTTTTCATAAAAATTTAATTATCCACTTAAAAAAGTTATAAAAAATTTAAGATTTTATTATATTACTTAATAATTTGTCAACTTATGATGTTATAAACTGTTATAAAGAGAT
>JAUCGK010000249.1 GCA_030378085.1 Candidatus Parabeggiatoa sp. HSG14 | reverse complement strand
TGATGTTTGGTTCCACCCGTGTACGGGGGGTTAGGGGGGTATCCCCAAAATCTGTTACAATCAGCAAAATTTCATTTTGCACTACTCTGGTATTCACTTTTGAAGTACAGTGCGTAACATCAGTTATATACTATGAACGTTCAAGTTTTCGGATTTAAGACCTGACAGGTTTTGAAAACCTGTCAGGTCTGGCGTGCGTTTTTAGTATATTCTCATAATCCGAAAACCTGAACGTCTGAAGTATATGAACGTTCAAGTTTTCGGATTTAAGACCTGACAGGTTTTCAAAACCTGTCAGGTATGGCGTGCGTTTTTAGTATATTCTCATAATCCGAAAACCTGAACGTTTGGAGTATATACAATCCTTGTAGTTTATCTTTTACGCCTAGCATTTGAAGCTTTCTACCCAAACTTGTTTTTTGTCTACCACTACGCCAATGCCCCAAATATTTTTAATGCCCAAATCTCGTAATTCTGTCGCATATTGCTTGTTTTGAATTTGCTCTAAAGCACTTGTCATCGCCTCATTCTCGCTCTCTTCTTTCGGGCGATTCACCTTTTTAAATTCAAAAATAAAGCCAGGTTCAACTGAATTATGAGGAATCATCAATACATCATAACGCCCATAGCCAGACTCCCGATTAGAGCGAATTACATAACGATCCATTAAATGAGTCAATAATCCTAACACAAAGGCATGATAAACCTTTTCGGGTTCTTTACCGGCTGTATCATGGTAGCTTAAAATCGTTAAAACCATCTCTTTTAATAAGGAGCCAAACGTTTCAAAATCTGTTTTTATTAAAGCCTGTAGTAGCTTCTGTAATTGAAGACGGCCAAGTTTATGTTGAAGCCAATTTTTAAGGGTGTTCTGATAAAAAGAATATACCTCCAAATTGGGAATCGCTAATTCATAAAGTGGAAGAATCGGTTGTTCAATCATTTTGACGGGTTTCAGATAGCCACTAAATACTAAAAGACTCCAAATATTCTGCTCGCTATATTCTAAATCGCGTAACACAATGTTTTCATTCAACTCAGTTGTTATAGTCGAACCTGAAATCAGTGTTTCAATCTGTTCCTGAAAATCCGGATCGGTGCGTGTGATAATATCTCGCAACAAAGATTCACTAGCCGTATTAATCCAGTAAGGACGCGGAAATCGGTCTTCACTCATCAAAAAACTAATGATTGACCAAGGATTGTAAATCACTCGGTTCCCAAATAAATAACCGTTGTACCACTTTTTCAGAACCGTTATGAATTTAGAAAGAGAAAAGTCTTTACTTAACTTCTCAATTTCTTCCTCAGTAAATCCAAAATACTTATCAAATTCAGAACGCAATAACGATAACACATCTAAGTTATTCAAATCCGAAAAAATAGATTCTTTAGCAACTCGTAAAACGCCTGTCACAACCCCTTTTTCAAGATCGGAATTATCTTTAAGGGCATTCCCCAGTAACATTTTCATAAACAGGATAATTTCGTCATAATAGCCATGTTCTTGCCCTGCATGGATAGGTGCATCATATTCGTCTAACAAGACAATCACCTGTTTCCCTGTTTGTTGATGAAGCAATTGCATCAGAAAACTTAAAGCATCTTCCCAATCACTAATGTCTCCTTTTTTTTCGGTGATAAAATCGTAGTCTTTTTGCTCACTAATATTGAGTTTTGGATAAACTGAAGCTTTATGTTCCAAATACAATTTTTTTAACAAACGGCGAATTTCAGAGAAACACTTTTCTGAAGTAGAACCCTTACAACTTTTAAACGTCAAAAACATGACTGGATATTGTCCTTGATGTTTCATTGTCTCAGTATCTTGCTCAACAACTAATCCCTTAAAGAGGGGAGCTAAACTGTCTTCTCGTTTTTCCAGAAAATAGCGAAGCATGGACAAATTTAAGGTTTTGCCAAATCGCCGAGGGCGTGGGAGTAAGAGTACTTTTGAGGAACGATTAATGACTTCTTGGATAAATAGGCTTTTATCTACATAGTAATAATTTTTTTCACGGACTTCTTTAAAATCAGATAATCCGATAGGTAATTTATGAGACATAGATTTTCTCTTTTCAATTGTTAAGGAATGTGTATAAAATCGGCAAAAAAACCTGACAGGTTTTTAAAACCTGTCAGGTTTGACTCAATTTATGGATAAATTACTGATGTTACGCAGATAGCTTTCAAACTGGAGTGCAAAATTGAGGACACCCCCCTAACCCCCCGTACACAGGGGGAAGTCCCAAAATAGAAAAATTAAAGCAAAGTGTCAAATGATGTTTGGTTCCACCCGTGTACGGGGGGTTAGGGGGTATCCCCAAAATCTGTTACAATCAGCAAAATTTCATTTTGCACTACTCTGGTATTCACTTTTGAAGTACAGTGCGTAACATCAGTAAATTATTTCATGCATGTTCCTAAGGTAACTCCACAAAATTAATAGATCAATGCAGTCAATACCTGCCAGGTTTTGAAAACCTGGCAGGTATCAAGTCTTTATCCATCCTACATTTTTAAATGTTATTTTACAACAAATGCTGAATTTCTTTCACTGCCACAGAAAGCATGGATAAATCAGGTTTTTCAGCGTGTGAAATGTCTGAGAGTATTTTTTGGCAGCGGGCAGTGTGAAGATGATTTTTCTCCATCCATGCTTCAATTTTGGCTTTCGGCTCTAAAGTTTTTGTGTCGGCTTGCAAAACTTTGGTAGTAAGTTGGCGATGGGTACGATATAAATCTTCACGGAGGGAGGAACGGGAGAGCGCAGCCCAACGATTATCTCGCGGTAACTCACTGATGTGATCGCGTAGCCAGTGTAATTTTAGGCGTGTACCCAGCAAAAAATGGACTGTTGCGACTTTTTCTAAAGTAACTCCCGTTGCGTTGGCGACTTCGACAATGTCTAAAGCTGATAATAAAAAAACTAAGCTGGCTACTCGGCTGGCAAGGGTAAAAGGGACACCCGCCTTGACTAAATTCTGTGTCGTTGTTTCTAAGGTTTCTCTTTCAGTCTGATCGATAAGTGTTAATAAACTGTGTGCTAATTGAATAATGCCAGGGCGTAACGCATTGATTGTTTTATTGATGTCTAAAGGCATCTGGTGACGAGTGAGTAACCAGCGAGAGACACGCTCAATTTGTTGGCGCGCTTTTCTCATCATGCTGAGTTGGACTTTGGCCTCAATTTGATTGTCCAAGTATTCAATGTCAGCCCATAAACTTTTCATTTCAAAAACTTCCCACGCCACCATAAAGGCTCGCACAATATCCGGTGAGGTTTGTCCTGTGTCTTCTGTCAACCGATAGACTAAAGAAATTCCCCCTCGATTGACAACCATATTGGTTAATTCGGTGGCGATGATTTCTCGGCATAGACTGTGTTGAGCAATTTGTTTGGTAAAACGTTCTGATAATGGGGGTGGAAAATATTTTTCCAAAATCGTCGTAAAATAAGCCTCTTTCGATAAATCGGACTCAAGCAAGGCATTGTATAAAGTGATTTTGCTATAAGCCTGTAATACACAAAGTTCTGATTCAGTGAGTCCTTGTTGCTTTGCTCGTCGTTCTGCTAACGTTTTGTCATTGGGTAAAAATTCCAGTTCTCGATCTAACTGGCCTTTGTTTTCCAGATGATGGATAAAACGACTATGTAAGTCAATCATTTGTGAAGATATAGACATAGACATACTAACTCCTTGAGTTTGTAAATAGTTGTTTTTCAAAACTAAGTTTGCCACCGTGTCCGTCATTTCAGCCAATAAATGATTTCGTTGTTTATGAGTCATATCCCCATTGGCTACGATAGCATTGAGCAAGATTTTAATATTTACTTCGTGATCAGAGCAATCGACACCGCCAGAGTTATCAATGGCATCGGTGTTGATGCGACCCTCATTTAATGCATACCCAATTCGTCCTAATTGGGTAAAGCCTAAATTGCCTCCTTCACCCACGACTTTGCAGCGTAAATCTTGCCCATTAACGCGCAAAGCATCATTAGTCCGATCCCCAACATCAATGTGATGTTCAGTTTGGCTCTTGACATAAGTGCCAATACCGCCGTTCCATAATAAATCCACTTGAGCACATAGCATTGCCTGGATTAATTTGTTAGGTGTTAAGGTTTTTGCCTTAGTACCTAATCTGGCTTGTACTTGTGGGGATAATCTAATGGATTTAAGATTGCGTGAAAATACCCCACCACCTTTAGATATCAAGCTGTCATTATAATCTGCCCAAGTGGAACGAGGTAAATTAAACAAGCGTTGCCGTTCTTCCCAGCTTTTTTCGGGATCGGGATTGGGATCTAAGAAAATATGGAGATGGTTAAAAGCTCCGATAAGTTGAATATGTTTCGATAATAACATCCCATTGCCAAAAACATCTCCCGACATATCGCCTATGCCGATGGCTGTGAAATTTTGGGTTTGGGTATTAAGTCCTAATTCTCGAAAATGTCGTTTAACGGACTCCCAAGCACCTCGTGCTGTAATGCCCATTTTTTTATGGTCATAGCCCGCGGAACCACCCGATGCAAAGGCATCATCTAACCAAAAGTGGTATTCTTTAGCAATACCGTTAGCAATATCAGAAAAAGTAGCAGTGCCTTTATCGGCAGCGACTACTAAATAAGGATCATCTTCATCATGTTTAATAACATCAATTGGTGGTACAATTTTTCCCTCACGATAGTTATCGGTTAAATCTAATAAGCCACGAATAAAAGTTTTATAACATTCAATCCCTTCCTTTTGTATCGCCTCACGCCCTTTTTCAACAGGCAATCGTTTAGCGACAAATCCGCCTTTGGAGCCAACGGGAACAATAACGGCATTTTTAACCATTTGGGCTTTCATCAATCCCAATACTTCAGTGCGAAAATCTTCAAAGCGATCAGACCAACGTAAGCCTCCCCGTGCGACTTTGCCACCGCGTAAATGCACCCCTTCAACTCGTGGCGAATAGACAAAAATTTCAAACATGGGGCGCGGTTCCGGTAAATCGGGTATTTTATGCGGATCAACTTTAAAGGAAAGATAAGGCTTTGGTTGTCCATGCTCATCCCGTTGAAAATAATTTGTCCGCAATGTGGCTAAAATTACGCCTAAAAAACGTCGCAAGATACGATCTTCATCAAGACTGACAACAGAATCTAAAGCGTTTTCAATATCTTGTACTAAAGATTCTCTCTCTCCTAGTGTATTGATTTGTGTTGGATTGCTTTGGGCATAGAATAAATTGAGCAATAAGCGAATAATCACTGGATTATTTTCCAACGCATGTTCAACATATTCTTGACTAAAATTACCACCTGCTTGCCGTAAATATTTCCAGTATGCTCGGAAAATAATGATTTCACGCCAATTTAACTGTGTGCGTAACACAAGACGATTAAAACCATCATTTTCAATATTGCCCTGCCACACTTGGGCAAAGGTTTCTTGAAAAATGGCTTTAAGTTGCCCTATATCCAATAATACTTCGTTATGTCGCATTTCAAAATCTTGAATCCACACAGATGGATTATGAGGCGTTTGGACTTCATAAGCACGTTCACTCAGGACTGTCACGCCCATGTTTTCTAACATCGGCAATACTTTAGAGAGTTCGAGATGGCTTTGCGGGTGAAATAATTTAAAGCGAAGTGAATTATCTTCCGCTTCAATGGGACGGTATAAACTCATGGCTAAACCGCCTTCTTTGGAAAGTTTTTCTATTTTATCAATATCATAAATGGTGTAATGTGGAGAAAAATCTTCCCGATAGGCGACTGAAAAAGCGTCTTCATAACGACTAAATAATCGGCTACCACGTTCTTCGCCATTATGTTCAAGCAATGCTTCACGTAATACATCCGCCCAAGTGCGCGTTACTTCAATGAGCTGATGTTCGATCTTTTTGAGATCACGCTCATGACAAGTACCCGTTGGCGTGTAAACAATAAAATGTACCTGGGCTAACGCTGATTCAGATAACCGCGCATTAAATTCAATATGAGTACCACCAAAGGCTTTTAACAATATGCCTTGCATTTTTTTACGAATATTGGTGTCATAACGTTCACGAGGCACATAAACGAGACAAGACAAGAAACGCCCATAAATATCAGGCCATACAAACAAACGTATTTGATGCCGTTCTTGCAATAGCAAAATACCCATCACGGTTTGCAGTAACGTCTCTTGATCCATTTGAAAGAGTTCGTCACGCGGATAGCTTTCTAAGATATAAAACAACACTTGATTTTTGTGATAGTCACGCCTAAACCCTGATTTTTCAAACACATACTTTACTTTGCAACGTATGATTGGCACATTAACCGTGCGTTGATGATAAGCCGTTGAGGTATATAAACCTAAAAAGCGTCGTTCTCCCGTGACTATACCATCACTATTAATACGTTTGATCCCAATATAATCCATACGAACAGGGCGATGGATAATTGAATGAGCCGTGGTTTTGTTAAGTAATAAAAGCGAGGGTTGCTCTGCTAATTGGCGCAAGTGAACAGGTAATTTGGCAAAACTTTGTGAAATATCGAATTGCCGTTTACTAAAGAGAGAAGTATGGGAGATTTCTTCATCACGCAAAATACCTAAACCAGTTCCAGGTATTTGGTGCAACATCACTTCATCATTTTTATGACTGAGTTCATATTCTTGATAACCCAAAAAAGTAAAATGACTCGCCTGTGCCCACTGCAAAAATTCACGCACTTCTTTGATTTCATTGACATCAAGTGGAGGAGGTTCGGCTTCAAATTCTTGAATCACCTTGCCCATTTTTTCCTGCATTTTTTGCCAATCATCCACCACTATACGGACGTTAGCCAGCACTTTTTCTAATCCATGCTTTATTTTCTCTAAAGCACCGGTTTCAGTCTGGCGATCCACTTCCAGATGAATGAGACATTCATAGTTTCCCACCTTTTGTCCTTCAGGGGGGAGTTGTTTACCGCCATTATCATAAGGCCATAGTTTGAGTAACTGTCCTTGTGCATTGCGTTGTGTTTCTAACACAGCAGGAATAATCAAATGCACTGTCAATCCAAACTGGTTAACAGCCATACGAACCGATTCTGCCAAAAATGGCATGTCTTTAATAAGAATGCTAACAATCGTATGGGGAGATTGCCAACCATCCTGTTCAAATTGGGGATTATAGACACGCACCTTGGTTTGACTAGATGTGTATTGACGCGCAAAACGCCAATAAGAAACCGCAGCCCCATATAAATTGGAGACACTGCCACGCTCAAGCATATCCTCTGGCGCAACATACTGGTAAAAATATTGAACAAAATTTTCAATTTGTTGAGATTCCGGCTCCGGAAAATTTTTCCCAACCATTTTAATAATTTTTTCAAATAATTCAGCTGCTTTATTTTCAATAGTCAATGTCATTAAAAATCCTCTTTAACAAAACCAAAATAAATTTTGGATTCCAATCAAGCCGTTTTCGGGAGTCCAAAATTTATTTTGGATTTAGATTTATTTTTCAGGCAGAAACAAAGTGGTATCACCAATATCACTTTAACATAAAATTAATTTATTAATATTTTCGCCAAAATAGCTTTATTTCTTGGGAAAATTTGTCCCTACAAACAATACCATTGCCACATCACATAAAGATAAAATAGTTATTATAATTTATCTAATATATTTCAAATATTTATCTATTTTAAGCTGCAATTCTTCCCATCTTACACTGTTTTTGAATATTCTAGTGAGATAGAACT
>JAUCGK010000248.1 GCA_030378085.1 Candidatus Parabeggiatoa sp. HSG14 | reverse complement strand
TTATCTCACTATTTGTTTAATAAAATGTATCTTCTCAAAAAATGTGGGTAAACTCGCCCAAACCTGACAGGTTTTGGAAACCTGTTAGGTTTTTTCCACAGAATTTAGAGAAGATACAATAAAATCATAAAAGATTTAATTGTTATCTTATTGATAAATATATCATCTTTAGTAACGCATTTTTTGTGCCATATATCAAGTATATTTTACATTTCATAACGTGTGGTTTGCCTAATATTGATGGGCATGAAAAAAGCCCCTTATTTTTTGGGGCTTAGGGCTTTTTAATAATGGGTTTATAAAAGTTCTGTTTACTTTATTAGTTTTTTTACTGTTTGTATTATCAATACCTTTGCCAATTTTAAAAATTGTTTCGTTCATTGCGCGAAGCGGGTTTCCCGAAACTCTGATGTTAAAAATCCTAAGACGAATAAAAATAATCCTGTCAATCCTCTTGTCTGAATCAGGATTAACAGGATTTTAGGATTAGCAGAATAACTTTTGACTAAGTGAAAAGTGAAAAGTTGCAAAAAATACATAATTATTTAACTTTTAGTTTTTCACTTTTCACTATGTTGTTGCTATTCTTGTTGACTGAAATTACGGTTGACAATAGCACAAGCCTTTTTTGCCCATTTAAGCTTGAGGCAAAAAAATCACTTTAACATCATTCAAATTCAAGTCTTTGAAATCTTTATCTAACGTCACCAGTTTCAAGTCATAACATTTTGCAATGCTGTATTGATAAGCGTCATCAAAATCCAAGTTTAATAATTGCGCCACCGTATTTATTTGAGCGTAATCACTCTTTGGCAAAGTGAGTACGTCAAGGTGGGGCAACATATCTTGAGTAAATTGGGTAAACAAATTGGCTTTGTTTTTCCTGAATGTCACAACACCAATAGAGTGTAAGGTAAAATCACTGATACAAATATCAGCAAGGTTATTAGTGATAAATTGTTTACACAACTCACGTAACGCTTGTTCGAGTAAAATTTCAAGAAACACATTGGTATCAATTAACATTAACGCCACTCCAAGGATTTTTTTTGAAGGGAAACACCATCATATTCCGATTTCATCTCAGATAAACCACCTTCCCAATTGAAAGTGGGTGGTGTTTCCGGTGTTTTTTGAACGTGTTGGTTCAACAAAAAATCAAGATAAGCCACTAATGTGGGCATAAGTTCATTAGGTAAATGATTAATTTTTTGGTAAACCTCATTTTTATTTGTCATATTAATCTCCAAGTTACATTTGCATTAGGTGAAGCACTTACCCTGTCTATCCGTTAAATTCTGTTCTAATTTCTTCATCTCTTAATTGTCTGAATCAGGATTTACAGGATTTAGGAATTAACAGAATGAAATTTATTAATTCCAATATATTCTGAAAATTCTAAAATCCTGTAAATCCTGATTCTGACAAAATAATCCTGTCAATCCTTTAATCCGTTAAATCCTGTTCAAATCTCCTCATCCCCAAAAACCATATTGGCATCCCATTCTCTTGCTTGGATTTATACCTGACAGGTTTTTAAAACCTGTCAGGTCTTTCGTTTTCAAGTCTTTAGGTAAGTTGGGGCAGGGTTTTTTCGGGGGAGCGTTTGAAAATAGAGTGTTGCCATTCTTCGTGACTGAAATTACAGTTGACAATAGCACAAGCTTTTTTTACATAAGATTTTGGATTAATGTCCCAACTTAGGTGATTTCTTCGCTGCTTTTGTGAAGTTCTTTAATCATGCGTTGTGTTTCATCAAGTAAGCTAACGAGGTTATGGGATAGTTTGCTATGTGACTGTTGCATTTCCCGTAGTTCAGTAAGTTGTTTGTCAACAGACTCAAACTCAGGTGTCAGCATATTGGCAACGTAATCTTTTGTTGCCTTATCGAAGTGCATTTCAATTTTATATGCAGCATCGTTGAATCCGGTTATGACAGTGGTTCGGCTTTCCCGCAAGTCATCTCTTAGTTGTGCAGCATCAGTGTCTTCTTTTATTTGAAGGCAAAAAGTCAGGACTGTACCAACTACAGCAAAGGCACGTCCTGCATTAGCAATACCTTTTGTCCATTTTACAGCTTCCCAAGGTCTGAATTTATATCCGAAAAAATTGCCTATCGATTTAACTGCTCCATGCGTGGCGGTTCCAGAATAGTGGTTTAGATTAAAAAGGCCGCTAAACCCTTCTTTCAACGTAAAAGACCTTGTGCTAAGGAATTTTCCTAACTGCTGGGAAATATCCCCAGTCGTCTTGAGTTTTGACATCGCTTCAGGAGAAATATTTGCCTTCTTTATCTTGAGTTCAAGTTTAGAAAGTAGTTCCTTCGCGAATTCACTGTTAGCGATAGTAGACAGCCGATCACCTAGTTTCTTTATATGTTTATCAATGACTCCCTCAATGTCTTGATTGAGTTGTTCTGTGTGAGTTTGAACACGCTTCTGGGCTGCTTCTAATTCATCATTAATTTTTTCTTGATTAGCAGAAGCATGAATAAGGTCTGCCACCTCTCTGCCTTCTTGACGGATATGTGTACTAGCACGTTGAATTTTACCCTCAACAGCATGACGTATATGCTCTCGTGTTTCAAATAGTGCTTGCCGTTTCTGCAACTGAAGCTCTTCAAATGCACCAACGTCTTTGTCTCCAGTTGATTCCGCCGCCATTGCATCTTGAAGTACTTGCTCAAGTTTATAAAGAGAGGTCGTATATCTACTAGCCAAGCCCTTATCACTAATAAACCGATTCAGTTCAAATATGAATGATTCAATACCGCTTTTACGATAGAGTATTTTGGCAATATCCGAATCATTTTCTGTTGAGCTTTCAATTGCAGATTCCGCATCAATAAAGGAAATACGAAAGTCTTCTAGCGAAAATGACACAAGCACCTTTTGAATATCTTCTCGAATGATTGCTTGCATTTCTGGAGTATTGCCTTTTGCACAGCGACACATTTTGTTTACCACTAACATCATTTCGTGGCATTTGTCTTTCTCAATGGCAAGTTTACGAAAATGTTGTGCAAGGTATGAGTCAAAAAGTTCATTGGTCACCACAAAAACGAACAGATCAGCATTTGAAATAGCACGATAGGAAATTTCATCATGATCCGGCCTAATCTCAGTATGAACACCTGGTGTATCTGTTACCTTAACACCGTTCCAATCATAGGTATGAGCTTCTTGTGTTGTTATGTCAGCCCCTGTTTCAATATCGTTTTGCCCCGTTATTACCTTCAAGATGGTCGATTTGCCTGCACTATATTGGCCAGCAAATACCACTTCTATAGCTTCATCAGCAAGGATAATCGTGGAAGGTATCCTATATGACAGATTTTGGACCTTTTCACTTACTGCATTTGACAGTTCGCGGCGGGCACGTTCCAATAGTGCATTGCCAAATTCTGTCCACTTAAATAATTCAAATGTTGATTGTTTCATAGTTTATTCCTTGCATCGCATTATATGGATGCCTGTTAGTTGTTGTGCCAACTTTACCCTTGTAAGGGTCAACGCATCAAGTTCGTCAAGAGGTACATGAGCAACTTTCAATTTCCTTTCAATGCTAATTTTATCTTTTTCACAACCACGCCCGATAGCTTGAGAAAGAATCGTCCGTTGATTATTAGTATCAATGACGAACCAAATTGTTTCACCCATTAAACTCTCAATATCTTTTTTGATATTTTCTGGGAATACAGTTTCGAGGATAATTAATAACATTATCCCATGACCTGGCTCTCTTGCAACATCAATAATATCATATTTCATACCATTAACAGCTAAAAAAACTAAAGCTTCTTTAATAAGGTAGAGTCCAAGAGCTTTTTGTCGATCATTAAGCTTCCAAGCCAATTGACGCTGTGCATCCGCCAAGTCAAGTAAACCAGATGTCATGATACCGAAATCATTAAGTAACACATCAACTTGTTTTTTGAGTAATTCTTGCTCAAACCAGTTATTTAATTGTTCTCGTAATTTACACTCCATTTCATCGATATTTTTATGCAATTTTTCGGACAGTTTTTTTCTCGCTTGTCCGGCTTTCTTTTCGTAATCATCAAAAAAGTATGAAAGCAACCAACCACCGATTCCTACAGCGACGGCTCCCCATCCAATTGGGTTACTCGCTAAAAACAAAGCCGCAATACCAAGTCCACCTGATAAGCCAGTAGTTACCCAATTCCACAATTTTTTTGTGTCGAAAATACTGTCCATCTTAATATTTCGCTCCCCAGTAACTTTTGACACAAATGAAAGTTCCTTTTCCAGCTCTCTAGCGATTTCAATCAACTTCTTTTTGCAGTCTTCTTGTATACGATTTTGAAATTTTTTGATCTCTTCATTTATGCCTGATGATTTGACGTGGGCATTCCACATTTTGCCAGCTTTTTCGTTTTTGTAATTATCTTCTGCAAAGTTGGATACCTCATCACGAAGTTTGGCCATCAGTTTTAAGACAAGCGTATTGATACGCTCATGGCCATCTTCCTTGAAACTTTGCGCCCAGTTTTGAAACTGATGATGCTTATCAATAAGAACATGACCACTTGCCGAGTTTTGGGCACTAAATTCGAGCAAATTATTGGTCAGTTCAAACATTGGACCGACAGCACCATCTATAAAATTTTTCATTCGCAAAAAAGAACCACGTCCCGTCACTTCACGTATAATCCGTTTTTCTACGGCCTCAAAACGACTAGCCAACAAGAGTTTTTTCCGATCTTTAATATACGCTTGCTGATCAGCAAGAAATCGCGCTCTCAAGTGCGTCACTTTAAAAGGGATACGCTTGCCTGATGTGCGCTTATCCACAAAACTATGGAACTGGTTAATAAGTTGTTCTACTCGGGTACGATCAAAGGAACGTTCTGGTTTACGCAAAAACAAAAACAAATCATCTTCGTCATCTATAGCTGTTTTGATGTTACAAATACCAAGAATAGGCTTACCAAGCTTTAGAACTTTGGCCAAACATTCTGCTTCTAAGGGTTGAGGAGCATCATCTGTTATTAAGAAAATAACGAGATCGGCTTGGGTTGCAGATTTAAATGCTAGTTCTTCGTCATCTGCTCCTTCAAATGCGGCAATTCCCGGAACATCAGTCACTTCGAGGCCATTCCAATTATAGCTTTGCACGTCACGAGTCGTTCGTTGGGTACCTTTTCCAATGGAATCCCCGTTACCATTGATTAGAATCTCCATTAGAGTTGATTTGCCAGCCATGGTGCGGCCAAATAATGTGATTGAAAACTGATCTAACTTCAAACGTTTTTCTTCAAGATCATGCTCTATAGATGTTTGGAGTTGCTCCAGTTCTTTCACCACACTTACAAGTTGTTTTTTAAGCTGTTCAACAATTTCGTTGGTACGGACTTTTCCATTTTCATGGGTTTTCAAGTACTTTGAAAGAGATTTTGAAACATCATTGATAGCCTTAGACAACTCGTTTTGATTGTCTTTTGCAATCTGGTATCCTCGGCGTGCAGTCTCTTGACAATGCTGAAGTGCAGACTCTAAATTATTCATAGTTATTAACTTTTTTAGCGATTATATTCCACTTAGAAATTGCCGTATTTTTCAAGATATTGGACAATTGCTTCGGCATCCGCGGCGGGTGTGTTCAGTGATTTCAGTGTATAATATTGATTTATACCAACAACTAATGCGTCTCTGCTCATGGTTTTTTATCTCTTAATGGGTTGCCAAATTTCCACGGAGGGTTGCCAAACTTGTAAAAACGCACATTCTTCAATAGCAGCTAACGTGGGTGGCATAAGAAATTTTTTTAATTGACTAATAATGTTGATTAAGGAATTATCTATTGGTAATTTGTTCTTTTTGATAAATCCTTGCCATTGTTTTTGCTTACTCGAATCTTCGGCAAATTCTTTTGTGAGAGCTAACGGTGCAACGTGGGGCAATTTTGTCATACGTCGTTCAAAAGTTGCTTTTATCGCTTGGCTTAATATTGAACCTTGAAAATCAAGCGTTTGCATTAATATCCAAATATCATAAAAATCTTTCATTCGACTGTTAGCAATGCCAAGACTTGTCATCGCTTCAAACTTTTCAGCAACCACTGTATATTTTGGATAGACATGAAGACGAGGGGCAGAAAAATCTAATAAAGTTGGATATTCAATGTATTCTGGTTCAGGTGTCACTGCGTCACCAAAACCTATATCTACTTGAATTGGCACTGTAGCTTTATTAAGTTTAGCAGTCATGGTAATTCTTACACCTTGATACTTTTTTGCCTCGCGTATTTCTACACCTTTTACAGTGTCTGCAAAAAAAAATAATCCATCATCTTCGACAACGACATTACATAAGATTTTAAAAATGTTTTCAAGATGTGGAATGTCATTGGTAATAAAACCTAAAACATCAATGTCTCTGGTAGGGCGATGCGGTTTATCTTGCCAAATTGAAAATAGCATGGCTCCCTTTAATAAAAAAATGTCACGAAATTCGGAACAACTCAAACGATAAAGAAAACGTTCTAAAGCATATTTAGTCAAAACAAAATTAAAATCCTCGGTACGTTGGCGTGATAAATTTAATAAGCGTTGCCGAACAGAAGCGGCTATATTTTTAGGTGATTTTTTCATACCAAAAATTCCAAGTAAGGTTTGATAACATGAGTCACACGACATATTTTGCTGTAATACCATAAATCATCTAGGGTACAACATTGCTTTTGCCAGCATTCTTTCAGTGCTTCAAGTGCCACATCAATTCCAATCTTATAACGATATTTAAAACAATCAGCTATTGTCTTAGCGGGATTATAGATGGGTACTTTAACACCCAAAATCAGATGTTCTTCAATACCTGTAGACAATGCTTCACCCGAAAAACGCACCACTTTTATGGATATTTCTTTCAGTGAAGGTTGATGTGCTTTATTAGGAATGGCTATCCAAACTTCAAAAGGTAATTGGGTCGTTAGATTGTGAAAACGTAAAGCCGATAAAAGGCTTATGGTACCATTTGGAATAATTTTACTGACTTGGGCGAGACTGAAATTTTCATCAATTTCTAAATCTGGCAAGGCATAAAGCCCCCTACCTATTTTTTCAAGCTGTCCAAGTTCACAAAGTCGAGTGATATATTCACGATGAATATTATACTCACTCAAATCACGCGGACGAAGAATGCCTTTTTTTTCGGCAAGAGATTTAATTAGACTGTATTTTTGAAGCATAATTAAATTTACTGTTATGTGACATAATGTCGGTATTTATAATTAAGTACCTATATTTAGAAACATGCCCAAAGCTGAAGCTTTGGACTCCATATAGATTCATTGGTTGGAATAATTAACCAACAGGATTTAATCGACAATGCAAAATATGCCTTAAATTTAGCCAAAATGTTATCAATACTTTGTTTTGGGGAAAGTATTTCAATGGCTAACTGGGGCATATCCGATCTTTTTAAAACATCATTGGATGGATTAAACCGATGTTTTCCTTCATAAAGACATACATCGGGTATGAGTTCTTCTTTGGTTTTGAGTCCAAATTGTGTTAAATCCATTTGGCTGACCTCCAAACTTAATTCAACGAAGGGAGTAAATCTTTCGTCATTAATCAATAAAGCGGCAATTCGCGTTTGGATAAAGCTAGGCTGATAAAAACACCTCATAGATGCAATAAAACTTTTCCCCGTTTTTGTTCCTTCTTTTTATAACCTTTAGGAAAATTTTTTCTTGAAGAACCTTTAAGATATTTCTTTCTTTTAGATTGCG
>JAUCGK010000247.1 GCA_030378085.1 Candidatus Parabeggiatoa sp. HSG14 | reverse complement strand
ACCTAAATTCCAGCATTTTTTGTACACTACACTATTCTTATTTTAGCTATTTATTAAAAACATGATTATTTTTTAATAAGTTAACGTAGTATGTCAATCCAGTTGCAAAAAAAATTGTAGTGTATAATAATATACACTACTATGAGCTTTATCAGAAAAATCAAAAAAGGCAAAAATGTCTATTTAGCAGAAGTCGAAAATAAACGAATTGATGGAAAAATAGTTCAACATCATATTCGATATGTTGGAAAAGAAGCAGATAGTCAAACTATTTTATCAACCTCCATTTCAGATATATCAATAGACAAAGTCAAATTATATGGCCCTTTATTAGTTTTGAATCACCTTGCTAATGAAATTAAGCTACCTTCACTTCTAGGAAAAGATGCGCCGGAAATTTTGAGTTTAGTTTATGCGCATTGTCTTGATTATAAAAGTGTTAACCAAATGTCCAGATGGTTTGAACGAACTGATTTGAATATGCTTTTAGACTTAGAGAAATTAACTGAGGCTAAGTTACTTAATGCATTAGACTTTTTAGAATCTAAAAATATTGAGCAATTACAAAAAGAACTTTTTGGGAACGTCAAGCATCAATATAAATTTAATTCCACAAGAATTATTTATGATGTTACAAATACTTACTTCTGCGGTAAAAAATGCTCAATTAGTCAATTTGGTAAAGATAAAGAAGGCGTAAAAGGCCGCCCTTTGATCCAAATTGGTTTGGTAGTAACTTTTGAACATGGAATTCCTATTTTTCATAAAGTTTTTGATGGCAATATCCATGATTCAAAGACTCTACGAGATATCACAACAACATTTCAAGATTCTAACATTCAAAGTGGTCTTTTCGTTTTTGACCGAGGAATTACCTCAAAAGTCAATTTGTATGAAATAAAGAACATTCTTAAATGGGATGTTTTATGTGGTTTAGCGTTGAATTTAAAGTTGAAAAAGACTTTGCGTTCTATGCTTAAAACTGAAAAAATCGTGCAATATTCCAATAGAGTAAGACTAAAAAATACCATATTCTATGTTATTGCAAAAAAATATACACATGGCAATGTAGAAGGTAAAATATTCTTTTGTTTCAATGAACAAGCAAAAATAGATTTAAAAGAATCTCGATATGATGAAATCTCGAATGCTCAAAATACTCGAAGTAAAGGCAAGAAGATAAAAACTAGGTTGAAAAGCCTTTTTGATGAAAAAGGTAATTTATTAATGGAACAATTAGAAAAAGTAGAAGAATTTGAAGGTTACCTTTGGATTGAAACAACAGAAGCATCAATGTCTAAGTTTAAGGTAGTGTCCACATATTTCGATAAAGACCTAGTTGAGAAGGCTTTTCACAGTCTCAAAGGTGTTATAAAGTTACGTCCCATACGCCATTGGCTTCATAATCGAGTTATTGCTCATGTTTTAATTTGTTATTTAGCTTACCTTCTTCTTTCTTTACTAAAATATCGGTTAATGGAAATGGAAATTTCACCTATTGAAGCTTTGCAAGAGCTTGATTCAGTTTACAAAGTTTATATGAAAGATGAAAAAAATAATTTACAATTTTCACGTATTGTCACTTTGACTGAAAAACAGGATAAAATCCTTAAAACAATAGATAAGGATATTATCGCCTAAACTGTAGTGTACAAAAATTGCGAGAATTTAGGCAGAAAATCATGTTAATAACAAATTCTAATGGTGAAATTTCACTTCGACCATCAATTCTGGGAATAACGCCTACAAAGCATTGTCTCAATCGTTCGAGTGTGTTAATATTGTTCATGGTGATTACTTGATTTATATGAATGATAAGTTTGTATAGGTTCATTCATGTTATCATGTAATCGCCTTTATTTTCAAGGACTATAGGATAATCCCGAACACCTATGGCAGCTTGGTATTGATTATCCAAGAAAGAACTCACGCCAACTCATAGAATACGCAAGCACATTGGATGACAAAGAAGACTAATCTGCTATTCATATGTAGCGAGCATAGAGTGGGTAAAACGATAACTCGTAAGCCATATATGTCTGATTAATAAATTGTAATTTGATGGGGTGCATAAGCGATAGCATCATGCACCTTATCTCTCACTTTATCTTGGAGGCTGACCTATCGGTGGCTCAAGAACGGTGTTAGATGTTGTAAAGAATTACATCTGCCCCTTAACTGGGGTGGAAGTAGCTGTTTCATGTTGCCAAACCTAAAGGTTTGGACTCCATAAAGTTTCGTGTCTTCGATTATTTCTCAATTCAAAGTACTTAATATTTTATGAACGATGAAAATCAAATTTCCACGTACCAATATAGTAAAATCAGAGATACTGAGTTAAAAAAGTCTGATTATAACGAATTTTGGGGACACCTACCTTTTTACCCCCCTAACCCCCCGTACACAGGGGGAAGTCCCAAAATAGAAAAATTAAAGCAAAGTGTCGAATGATGTTTGGTTCCACCCGTGTACGGGGGGTGTCCCCAAAATCTGTTACAATCAGAAATATAAACAATTTTTCTAATTGTTTGTGAAGACGAAAAAACCGAACCTAGTTAAGTAGGTTCACAAAAGTATATTATTTTCACCCACATTATTCCTTTTAGTTCAGCTTATTCCGCTTCACTAAGTTCCTTTTTTAAACGTTTCATCAAGTGTATGCGTAATGTGTCAAATCCCTTTCTGTACAGTTTAGCTATATGAAATCAGTCAATGACGATTTTTGTGGCTTTGAAAAATGTCTCTTATGCCGCATTTATAAACCCATCGTACATATCACAACAGACTGATTTTACCGTTTTTTTTAATTTCTTGGGAATGCTTGCTAGAAAATCCTCAACCGTCTCTTTTTTACGGTCTTTTAACACAGCTAACAATTGCACATGGCCATCTATGTGACTACTTACAACTGTCACAAAATCCTTATGGCCTTTTTTTAGGGAAATTTCATTCAAGCCAATTTGTTCCATTTGATATTGATTCCCAATCAATTTTTATTTGGATGTAACGCTGCACAATTCCTATTACTGTTTCATATTCAATTTCCTCTCTATGTGTTTCCCACATTCGCGGCAAGTACCACCTTCTAAGATGCTTTCTACATATATTTCGTAATGTTCCTTGCGGTTTATTTTTACCTCTTTCACTTCTAATCCTTCTATATCTAGTTCTATTGGAAAAGCTGTTTCTGTCATGATTGCTTCCTTTGATTCTTGTGGGTATAATTTATTGTTTTTATTCTATACTTGTTTTACGCAAATTGCAAAAGAGCCGTAAAATGTTAATTCGTTATGATAGAAATCAATAAAGAACGGAATACTTTTTGCTTAAATAATTAATCTATTTTTTATAGGGTAATTTCCCTATTTTTTTATTTTGTTGTATTATAAACGTCATCATCAGTAAAACGCAAAACCCATAAAATACGGGGCTTATCAATTCGATAGATTTAGAAACGGAACGATTTATAGCGTTTCCCGATTGCGTCAGGTACAAGTCCCCTCTTTAATTAAGGCTAACCTTTACCCACAAGTACCCAGGTGTTTTTGGAGTCCAAACCTTCAGGTTTGGGTTTTTGGAGTCCAAACCTTTAGGTTTGGGTTTTTGGAGTCCTTCGCTCCTGCCAAACCTGAAGGTTTGGACTCCATCGCGAACTGCCAAACCTGAAGGTTTGGACTCCATCGCGAACTGCCAAACCTGAAGGTTTGGACTCCAAAAATTGCTCTAGGTACTTGTGGGTAAAGGTTAGTTAATTAAGGAGGGGATTTAGGGAAGGTTGTACTTTATCCAATCGGGAAATGCTATATCAAGGTTTTTTGGATTTCAGTATCAGTCACTGTATAAGATTATCTCAATATAATATTATGAAATTACTCACAGTTTTAGCGTGGCGCAACCTTTGGCGGTATCCGCGCCGTACTACCATTATTCTTTTGGCTATTGCTTTTGGAATATGGTCAATGTTAAGCATGTCTGCCTTTATGCGTGGCATGATGGAACAGCAAATAAATAATGCAATTCATAATCTTGTGGGGCATATTCAGATTCATGCCCCTGAATATCGTGAAGACCCGGTAATTGATCACAGTATGCCACCTCCCAACGATAACGTGTTAAATCTATTAGAAGCACCGAATATCAAAGGCTGGGCAACACGGGTGCGAGTGCCAGGCGTGGTGAGCAGTGAACGTGAATCAATGGGTATTACCCTGATTGGCATTGATCCCGCGCAAGAAAAAGGACTCTCTTTTATTGGCAATGCGGTGACGGAAGGGCGTTATTTGGAAAGCATTGATGATAAAGGTATTATTTTAGGCCGCAAATTGGTTGAACGTTTGGAAACTCGTTTGGGTAAGCGTATTGTATTGATGAGTCAAAACCATGAAAATGAAATAGCCGAGCGTGGTTTTCGCGTGGTGGGCATTTACGATGCTCAAATGGAAAGCACTGAAACACAGTTTATTTTTATCAGTCGTCGAATTGCCCAAAAAATGTTGGGAATGCAAAACAACATTTCTGAAGTCGCCCTACTCAATCATAACCGTGAAGACTTGGAGAGTCTATTGCAAAACCTGCGTACTGCAATTCCTGAACCTGACGAATTTGATATCCAATCTTGGCAAACACTTAACCCATTAGTCAAAGTGATGATGAAAGTTTTTGAAGGTTTTTTACTCATTTGGTATCTCGTTGTGTTTATTGCAATGGCTTTTGGCTTAGTCAATACTTTACTGATGGCTGTTTTTGAACGTACTCGTGAAATCGGTTTATTTCAAGCATTAGGAATGAAGCCACGTTTAATAGTGGGGCAAGTGTTATTTGAATCTTCATTTTTATTAACAATTGGTTTAATGGTGGGTAATTTAATGGGATGGGCAACATTGGCTTTAACGGCAAATGGCTTAGATTTTTCCCAATATGCTGAAGGTTACGAAATGGCAGGTTTTAATAGTCTCATTTATCCCGTATTGAATACTTCAGACATTATTGTTGCAAATGTGCTGATTATTAGCTTAGGATTATTGGCAAGTCTATATCCCGCGTGGCGAGCGGCACGATATGTACCAGTGGAAGCAATTACAAGAACTTAACTTTACTTTTTATAATGCCATACATTTTAGGGAGGTAAAATTAAACAAAATGACACCGAAACCGTTTTATCATCAATGAAAGTGGCGTAGGGTGGGTAGAACGAAGTGAAACCCACCGCAATATATGATTAACAAAGCACTGTAGAGGGCCGTGTGTCTTTCGTTTCAAATTCATTTTGCCAACTGGAGTGCAACTTTTCGCAAAATAAATTTTGCACTCCAATATTCACTTTTGGAAGTGCCGTGCGTAACATCAGCTAATAATACCTGATTATAACGAATTTTGGGGACACCCGCCCCCCCCAACCCCCCGTACACAGGGGGAAGTCCCAAAATAGAAAAATTAAAGCAAAGTCTCGAATGATGTTTGGTTCCACCCGTGTGCGGGGGGGTGTCCCCAAAATCTGTTACAATCAGAATAATACTATTTAAATCGGGCCATATTAACTTGTATTCTGTTAAAGTTATTTGCATTTTTTTAAAGTAATAAAAACTATATGTTACAGGTAGTTTGCATTGCCAAGGTATTAATTTTTTCCTTGAGTTGCAGATTTTGAGTTTCTAATTCCACATTTCTCATTTGAATTTGTCGTTGTAAATGAGAAAGTTTTAAATGGGTTTTTATGCGTGACAAAACTTCTTCAGCTTGAAAAGGTTTAGTGATGTAGTCCACTGCACCTAATTGAAACCCTTTAATTTTATCCTCTGTTGCGAATAACGCTGTGATAAAAATCACAGGAATATCCTGAGTTTTTGGATTTTCTTTAAGTCGCTGACAAACTTCAAAACCATCCATTTCCGGCATCATTATATCTAGCAAAATTAAATGAGGATTTTTACAAAAAACTGCTTCAAGGCATGTTTCTCCATCTTCAGCAATTAACACTTCAAACTGTTTTTTGAGAATATTGAATAATACCTTTAGATTAGCTGGCATATCATCGACAATAAGAATAATGGGTTGTTTCGGCATGAGAAGACCTAAGACTTTTTGGCAATTTTCGATGTAAATTTGTGCGCCCTTATCATTGTCGTTGACTTGTAAAACTTTTTCAAATGCTTTTTGGGCAGATTCAAATTGTTCGTTATGAAAATCTTGAAAACCTTGTTCAAAATCGGCTAAAGTTGTTGATTTGAGTTCAACTTGAGTCGGTTCTTGGGTATCAAAAACTTCATAAATGGTTACTGGTTCAATTTTACCCTTAACAGTCACTCTGTCAATAACGCGAATTTGATATTGACTTGGATCGATTAATTGCTGGTAAGTATCTTCGGTGATTAACAAAGGTGTGTGATATGTTTTGGTCAATGCCTCAATACGAGAAGCTAAATTGACTGCATCAGAAATCACGGTGCTATCCATACGGCTTTGTCCCCCAATTGTACCCAACATTAACTTCCCAGTATGAAGCCCTATACCAATGTGCATTTTTTTAAATTCGGTATACTGCAAAATCTGGTTATATTTTGCCAATGCTTTTAACATCGCAATTGCCCCTTTAAGTGCATCATCAGCATTAGTCGGAAACAAAGCCATAATAGCATCGCCAATATATTTATCAATGATACCTTTATGTTGAAGAATAACGGGTTCCATTTGACCTAAGTAAGCATTGATAAAATCAAAGTTATCCTGTGGAGTCATTTTTTCTGATAAAGAAGTAAAGCCACGAATATCAGAAAATAGGATTGTCATTTCCTTTTCAACCTGATCTCCTAATTGAATATCAACAACACTTTCTTTATTTAGAAATTTAAGAAATTCACGCGGCACAAAACGACTATATGCTTTTTGTGCTTCAAGCAATTCTGAGGTTTTCTTTTCTACTTCATGCGCTAATACTTTTTCTTTATCACGCATTTTTTGCCATCGGAGTTTTTCTAATTCTTCAACAATGGTTTTTTCAGATTGATAGACATAAAATTCTACGGCAAGTCCATTATTCTCTAAAACAATTTGTTTTTCATCAGCCCAACAATTCACTCCCATCGCATGTGAAAAAATACCAATAATTTTGCCTTGCAAAAAGGGACAACCCCATTGTTCAGCCTCTTTTTCTAAGCTGTGCTGCATATTGAGTTCCCAAGGATTTTTTATGAGAACTTTGGCGATTTTACGTTCATAATCAAATTCAAGGACTTCAAAATGTCCCCAACCTGCGGTTGAAACCGCGTTCCCCCAAGCTAAAAAGCCCTCAACAAAATTATTTTCCAAAGTGTTTATCATGGCATAATAGTCTTCATCAGTGCCATGACTTGAAGAATAAGCAACCATTAGACGAAACATATCATAGCCCACTTCTTTAGCAAGTGGTTGTAACATTTTTAATAAAGAAGGATCATTCCAAAATAAAGTAGATGACAATCCGAAAAAACTTAAACTACCCTCTGATAAATTCCACGAAATTGGCACTTTGTTAAGTTCAATGGAATAAACTTTATCGTCTTTTAATATTGTGTCCACGATTTTTTATCACTCTAATTTTATCAAAAAATTTATTGGTATCATTTTTTGGTTTGTAAAGAATCTTTAGTTTATATTATTCATAAGAATAGGCATTTGGACGAAAACTGTTGAATGATTCTATCCAATAAAAAATTTATTATTTTACATATTTAACCTGAGTTCGATATAAGTTGATGAATATAACTAATTGTATTTGTTATATAATACACTGATAATT
>JAUCGK010000031.1 GCA_030378085.1 Candidatus Parabeggiatoa sp. HSG14 | reverse complement strand
TATCAAAAAAATTTTATCTTTGATAAAAACTGAAATTTTGAAACAAAATTTTCTAAACAGTTGTATCAAAACTCAAATTAGCTATGATTATAAATTTCGGAAATCCTTTTATTTCTCTTTGCTTAAAATGGGAAATTCATGCCAGTTAACGCTATTAAAATCTATATTTTTCGTAATTTTTCAATAAATTATTAGAAACTAATTTTATTCCCTAATAGTTGTCAATGTAAAAGTTTGCGTGCAAAAACTTTATGTATTACTTGACAGGTTATCATTTTTCAGTTTGAGGTAAAAATCTTTGTACACAAAAATTTTTGCCTCAAACCTAATTTTGCACAATTGCCGTGATACATTTTATCAATAAATCTAGATGGTGTTACCATGTTTCGTTATAATAAAATTAGTGAACGCGCTCAAAATTTGTTAAAAATATTAGTTAGTCGTTATATTCGTGAAGGGCAACCGATTGGTTCACGTACTCTATCACGCGATGTCAATCTTGATTTAAGTCCTGCTACTATTCGTAATGTGATGGCTGATTTAGAAGAAATGGGATTGGTTTGTTCTCCACATACTTCAGCAGGACGTGTTCCTACGGTGCGCGGTTATCGACTGTTTGTTGATACCCTATTGCAAATTAAACCCTTGAATAATGAAGAAGAATCACATTTACGTCGCCAATTCATCCAAGAATACGATATTCAGCGTTTATTAGAACAAACGTCCAGTTTGCTATCAGAAGTCACCCATTTAGCAGGAGTCGTCATGCTCCCACGACGCGATTCTAAAGCACTACGTCATGTCGAATTTTTATCTCTCTCCGAAAAACGTGTTTTGGTCGTATTGGTTTTTAACGAGAAAGAAGTTGAAAATCGCATTATATATACCAGTCGCAGTTATACATCCGCCGAATTACAAAGTACAGCTAATTATTTAAATAATGCTTTTATTGGTAAAAATATTAAAGCTGTGCGTTCTGATTTGTTACGAGAATTACAAGAAACACGCGAAAATATGGATAAAATGATGCAAGCAGTCATAGAAATGGCTGATAAAGCTTTTGATAGTGATGAAACAATGGAACGTGATTTTGTCATAGCAGGACAAACTAACCTTATGGAAGTTGCTGATTTATCCAATATAGAAAAATTACGTGATTTATTCATTGCATTTAGTGAAAAGCATGATATTTTGCATTTACTTGATCAAGCACTTAAGGCCCAAAGTATGCAAATTTTTATTGGTGAAGAATCGGGTTATGAAGTGTTAGGTGATTGTAGTGTGATTACTTCTCCTTATACCGTCAATGGAGGTATGATAGGAGTTTTAGGTGTTATTGGCCCAACACGTATGCCTTATGAAAGAGTCATCCCTATTGTCGATTTAACAGCCAAGTTACTCGGTTCAGCCTTGAACCATTGTTAAATTATCCCCATAAATTCTTAACTCAAAATATCAGTGCGGCTTCTGTCGCACAATATTTTCCAATGTTTCACTAAACAAACATAAAACGTATAATTTTGTGTGAATTGGAAATTGGGAATTGGAAATAACGTATAAAAAATTTATGTATTTCAACAAGTACTTAAAATATTTTCATTTTTTATTCTACATCTACCATCCCAAATACTTTAAATAAAATAATTAACAAACAGTTTTTAAATAATTATCTTAAGATTAAAATTTTAGATTTAGAAGAAAATTTTTTGTCTGTTTTAGATTAATGAACGGAACATTTCTTGCCTAAGTAAATTTTGTACTTCAATTTTTATGATTAATTTTCATTAAGAATTTAGTCAATAAACTTGAGCAGTATTAAAAATTTTTGAAAAATAATAATATTTAAAAATATTAAAATAACAATTAAGTTAAGAGTTTAGGCAAAAATTATTCCTAATCATTAATTACCTGTTTACCTTGATTTTTTGTTTTGATTTTGGGCAAAATTTCAACACTTTAAAAAGTGTGGGTAAACTCACCCAAACCTGACAGGTTTTTTCCACAGAATTTTAGAGAAGATACACTTTATCGAAGTCTAAACGATTTTTTTTCTCTCTCTATATCTTTAAAGAGAAAGCACCAGAATAAAAACCCTTGCCTAAGTTCAGGTTTAGTGATTGAAAAAAACCATAATCCAAAAAATTTTCGGCTTCGCGCTTTGGTAACATTCTTTGTTAAAAATGAAGCTTTGTGAACTTTGACAAAATGTAGTGAAGAACTCCAGCATATCTTTAGAAATTAACCCAAGTTACCACCTATAAAACCACAATTTATTATAAACCAATAAGGTTATATTCGTAATATTTTTGAATGGGTAGAAAACTTTGAATAATAAAATCAATTAATTACTTAAATGTAAGTAACAACTTGGATTAAGTTAAGTGTTACCCTAAAAATTGATACCTCTTTTTAATTAAAATAATTTTTGTCCAAGCCCTAAAATAAAAAAAATTTACCTGACATAAACCACAAGTAGATAGGTTTTATAAATTTTAATGAGTTAAAAAAATTGATTGAGAAGGAATTTTGTATGATAAATGATGAATCCATTTCCTCTGTTAATGATAAAAATACATCGTCGTCTCAACCAAATACTAACGCAAATGCGGCAAATGATATTTCTGATACCGCAATAATTTCTGAATTAACCGAGCAAACTGATTCGACAATACAAGCTGATTCAACAGCACAAAACGATTCTGCTATACCCACTTCTGATGAATTGAAAACCATACCGAAAGTAGAAGAACTCACCCGTCAGCTAGCTGATGCAAAACAAAAAGCAGAAAATCATTGGGATAGCTTACTTCGCAAGCAAGCTGAGTGTGATAATTTGCAAAAGCGTATGAGACGTGATTTAGAAAATGCGCGTAAATACGGTTTGGAAAAATTTTCTACCGAATTACTTGAGGTTAAAGATAGTATGGAATTAGGTTTAGATGCCGCCGCTAAACCAGAAACTAACCTTGATGCTGTGCGTGAAGGTATGACTTTAACTTTAAAAAAATTGACTGATACCATGGCTAAATTTGGCATTATGGAAATTAATCCCATTGATGAAAAATTTAATCCACAATGGCATGAGGCGATGGCAATGCAACCCGTGCCTAATGTAGAGGATGGTATTGTGTTACATATTCATCAAAAAGGCTACCAACTGAATGATCGCTTATTGCGTCCTGCACGAGTTGTGGTCGCAAAGGCAATTCAAGCAGAAAATATAGAAAAACCTCTTGAAAATAAAGGCTAATACCCAATAATCAAGAGCAAAAATAATGCCCTAAAAACTTTAGGAAAGGAGATATAAACTGATGGGAAAAATCATTGGTATCGATTTAGGTACAACTAATTCTTGTGTTGCAGTGATGGAAGGTAAAACTTCCCGTGTGATTGAAAATAGTGAAGGAACACGCACCACACCTTCTATTGTGGCTTATGCTAACGACAATGAAGTGTTAGTGGGGCAGTCTGCTAAACGACAAGCTGTTACCAATCCAAGCAATACGTTATTTGCAATTAAACGTTTGATTGGGCGAAAATTTAAGGATAAAGTTGTACAACGTGATGCTGATATGGTGCCTTACAAAATTGTTGAAGCAGACAACGGTGATGCTTGGGTTTCAGTCAATGGTAAAAAAATGGCACCACAAGAAATTGCTGCCCGTGTTCTCATGAAAATGAAAAAAACGGCAGAAGATTACGTGGGAGAAGATATTAAAGAAGCAGTCATTACTGTTCCTGCTTATTTCAACGATTCACAACGCCAAGCCACCAAAGATGCCGGACGTATTGCGGGTCTGGACGTTAAACGGATTATTAACGAACCAACAGCTGCTGCCTTGGCTTATGGAATGGATAAACAGCGCGGTGATATCAAAATTGCCGTATATGATTTGGGCGGTGGCACATTTGATATTTCTATTATTGAAATTGCTGAAGTAGATGGCGAACATCAGTTTGAAGTGTTATCTACCAATGGTGATACTTTCTTAGGAGGCGAAGATTTTGATTTACGCATCATTGACTTTTTGGTTGATGAATTTAAAAAAGATTCTGGTATTAATTTAAAAAATGACCCCTTAGCTTTGCAACGCCTAAAAGAAGCGGCTGAAAAGGCTAAGATTGAATTGTCGTCTAGTCAGCAAACTGAGGTTAATTTGCCTTACGTGACAGCAGATGCCAGTGGTCCTAAACACATGAATGTCAAATTGACTCGTGCCAAATTGGAAGCTTTAGTAGAAGATCTTGTTGAACAAAGTATGGAACCTTGTCGGATTGCATTGAAAGATGCCGGTTTGAGTGCTAGAGATGTCAATGAAATCATTTTAGTAGGTGGCCAAACGCGGATGCCTAAAGTCCAAGAGACTGTTAAAAACTTGTTTGGCAAAGAAGCGCGTAAAGATGTTAATCCTGATGAAGCCGTCGCTATTGGTGCTGCTATTCAAGGGGGTGTTTTAAGTGGTGAAGTAAAAGATGTATTATTGTTGGATGTGACACCATTATCTCTAGGCATTGAAACCTTGGGTGGAGTAATGACTAAACTCATCCAAAAAAATACCACCATTCCAACGAAACACACTCAAGTCTTCTCAACAGCTGAAGATCATCAAACAGCTGTAACAGTGCATGTGTTGCAAGGTGAACGTGAGATGGCTTCTGCCAATAAATCGTTGGAAAAGTTTGATTTGAGTGAAATTCCACCAGCACCACGTGGTGTACCTCAAGTCGAAGTTACTTTTGACATTGATGCTAACGGTATTTTACACGTTTCTGCTAAAGATAAGGCAACTGGAAAAGAACAATCTATTTCCATTAAAGCTTCTAGCGGTTTATCTGATGAAGAAATAGAGAAGATGGTCCAAGATGCTGAAGTACATGCCAGTGAGGATAAGAAATTTCATGAAATGGTTGAAGCGCGTAATATGGCTGATAACTTGATTCATGCCACAACTAAATCTTTAACTGAGTTAGGTGATAAGGTTGAAGCCGCTGATAAAACGGCTATCGAAGCTGCTATTGATGACCTTAAAGAAATACTTAAAGGTGATGATAAGGCTGCTATTGAAGCGAAGACTCAAACTTTGGCCGAACTTTCTGGTAAAATCGCACAACAAGCTTACGGTCAAACTGATGGAGCAGATGGCGTTAATCCAGAAGGTTTCACCGATGCCGCTCAAGCTGCTGCCTCAGCCGCTCAAGGTAAAGGCAAGGCTAAAGAAGGTGCAGATGTGGTTGATGCTGAATTTGAAGAGGTTAAAGATAAAAAGTGAGACTGTTTTAGATTTACCTAAGTTTATTGCAGGCGCAGTGCCATTAGGCATTGCGCCTGTGTACTTTAGGAAAAAGGAAAGGTTGCTTTTAACAATTTATAAATATGGAATATGCACGAAATAAAATCGACAACTAAACCTGACAGGTTTTAAAAACCTGTCAGGTTTGACTCAACAGTTGGGCAACTTATTTCATGTACGTTCCTAACCAATTATCCGTTTTAAAGTTATAAGATCAATCAGAAACCAAAATTTATCTGGAATAATGCTAAATTATGGAAAAACGTGATTATTATCAAGTACTTAATGTACAAAAAAACGCCTCCGAAGAAGAGTTAAAAAAAGCTTATCGTCGTTTGGCAATGAAATATCATCCAGATCGAAATCCAGACGATAAACAAGCTGAAGAAAATTTTAAGGAAATCAAAGAAGCCTACGAAGTTTTAAATGATCCACAAAAACGAGCAGCTTATGATCAATTTGGACATGCTGGTGTTGAAGCGGCTATGGGTGGAGGAGGAGGTTTTGGAGGTTTTGGAGGTTTTGGCGATATAGGCGACATTTTTGAAAGTGTTTTTAGTGGTGGTTTCCGCGGTGGTGGTAATCGCAATTTTCGCGGCTCTGATTTACGCTATGATATGAGCTTGTCACTTGAGGAAATTGTTGCTGGTACTGAGGTAAAGATTCGTATCCCTACTCAAGTTGTTTGTTCAACTTGTAAAGGTAATGGCGCAAAACCAGGAACAAGTCCAAAAACGTGTCCACGTTGTTCTGGACATGGTCAAGTACGTATTACCCAAGGCTTTTTCTCTGTTCAACAAAGTTGTCCAACTTGTCGTGGTACGGGTAAAATTATTTCTGAATCTTGCCGGACATGTCATGGTAATGGGCGTGTTCAAGAACATAAGACTTTATCAGTTAAAGTCCCACCGGGCGTGGATAGTGGTGATAGAATACGTCTATCTGGTGAAGGTGAACCTGGACCCAATGGTGGACCACCCGGTGATTTATATGTGCAAGTTAATGTTCGTCCTCATCCCATATTTGCTCGCGAAGATAACCATTTATTCTGCGAAGTACCGATTAGTATTGTCACGGCGGCTTTGGGTGGTGAGTTAGAAGCACCTACGCTTGATGGTCGTGTAATGCTTAAAATTCCCCCTGAAACTCAAACAGGCAAAGTATTTCGCATTCGTGGCAAGGGCGTTAAACCTGTGCGTGGTGGTTTAGCAGGGGATTTACATTGTCGTGTTGTTGTTGAAACACCTGTCAACCTTACTTCTCACCAAAAAGACTTACTTAAAGAATTTGGAGAGAGTATGCAACAAAGCAAGCGACATAGTCCAAAACAAAGTTCATGGTTGGATGGTGTTAAAAAATTCTTTGAAGACATGAAACTCTAAAATAATTAAGGATATAGAAATCTTTTTTATTTTTCTTTATAGGGTAAGTATTAAGGAAAAATTATGAAAACAAATGTTGCAGTTGCCGGAGCTGCAGGTAGAATGGGACGTAGGCTTATCGAAGCTTGCATACATGAAACCAATACTATTTTAACAGTTGCACTTGAACGTCCAGAAAGTAGTCTTATAGGGAGCGATGCAGGTGAATTGGCAGGAATGCAACAGTTTGATGTTTCTGTTGTCACTGATTTGAATGCTGTTACCAATAATTTTGATGTGCTAATTGATTTCACTACACCTGAAGCAACTTTAGCTCATTTAGCGATTTGTCATGCTGCTCACAAACGAATGATTATTGGTACAACGGGATTATCAGCTTCACAACGTGAAACTATTGAACAAGCAGCACAAGATATTGCGATTGTATTTGCGCCTAATATGAGTGTGGGTGTTAACCTCGCATTTAAACTGATAGAAATAGCTGCTAAAGTGCTTGGTGATGATGTTGATATTGAGGTGATTGAGGCCCATCACCGTCATAAGGCTGATGCACCTTCTGGCACTGCATTGCATATCGGGGAAATCATTGCCAACACATTAGGACGCGATTTATCAGAATGTGCTGTGTATGGGCGTATTGGCAAAACTGGAGAACGTGATCGTCACACGATTGGCTTTGAAACAATTCGCGCAGGTGATATTGTCGGTGAACATACTGCTATGTTTGCAAATGTGGGTGAACGGATTGAAATCACACATAAAGCGTCTAGTCGTATGACTTTTGCTAATGGTGCTATAAGGGCAGCACAATGGATTATGCAAAAAGAAAAAGGTTTGTTTGACATGCAAGATGTGCTGGAGTTACGCTAGTTTGTGTATTTTTTTCTAAATTTTCCAACATTATAGTTATCTACAATAACTCCCTACATTGTTTTACTCAGATATAGTAGAAACGCAAGAAATAACGCGATGTTCGATGTTTAACTTTTAAGTTGATAGTTATCAACAGTATAGAGCAAAAATTTGAAAACAATTTTTTTGTGAATATACGCTGATTTGTCCATTCTATGCTGGACAAAATCAATTTGTTTAAAAATCAAGTTGGACATCGCGTTAACAGGTTACTGAATAAATAGGAAAAATGCGGTTACTTAAATATTAAAGCTTTTGAGTTGTGGGATTTGTTGTACTTATGAATATCTGAAAAAAAATATCAGTAGAAAACAATATCAAAATGAATTGGGGATTTATTTAAACAAAATTTACAAAAAGCCTATTAATGATTTGTAAAAACTGCTATTAATCAAAGGTTAAAGTTTATTGAACATGCTGAAAAGTTTTCAAATTTTTATCGGCACATTATCTAATCAAAATCCTTCAATTACCGTGCATGAGCTTATTGAAGGATTAAATGACTACTTTTTTTGAACAAGTTTAAACAAAAATTTGAATTGTGAACAATTGTCATTTAATTAGAATTATTTATAACACTTCCTATCGCATGTTTTTTTGCAAAATGTGTTCATTCAGTAAAAATCAAAGAATTTGATGTGGTTCCTTTAGTATAATACCTCCACCTCCTGTCTTTTTGACTTCAGACAAAACTTCTTCAATATTTCTTAACAATAATTCCAAATCAGCTTTTGTATCAATCTCTATGTTTCCTTTATATTCATAGGCCCCAATGCTCAAGCTAATTTGTTGTAATTCATTGAGTGGTATTTGAACAGACTGTTGCTGAATACGCATAAAAATGACAGTGGGTGTTATATGTTGAAAGTTCCACAATGCCATAAGAAATTTATCACCATCCCAACGCGCTAGCCAATCACTTTCGCGAATACTTTGAGAAAGTACCTTAGCAACTTGTATTATACAGGCATCTCCAATTTGATGTCCAAATTGATCGTTGATACTTTTTAATTTGTTAATATCAAGCAAAACAATTAATATAGGTTTATCTTCACGACGGGCACGAGCAACATCTGTATATAAACGTCTTTTAGCAGCACTGCGGTTTAATGTGCCTGTTAAAGGATCCATTGTAGAAGAATCATCAAGTGAACGGTTTAATAAATCCATTCTTTGTATGAGATATTGCATTTCTGTCATCAATTGGCCAACGGAATCTTCACCAACATAATCTTTTAAAATATCTTTTTCAACACAAGCTGGGAGATTGGGTTTTTGTCCTTTATCAAGATATTGATGTAGTGTTGTTGAGATTAGGGAAATCGGGTACAGTAATTGATTTAACAAAAAAACAGTGGTTATTACCCCAATCATTGTTGCAATTAAAACAATCATGAAAGTATTAAGATTATCACTAAAACCTAATATACTCAAATAACTGATTAAAGCAAGCATTGGCACAAGAATACCTAAAAATGCAATAGTCATGATTTTCAGGGGGTAGCTCTTCCGCAGTAGTGGCAAACGAGAAAAGGCAAAATAAAGTTTCAGTTTATTGGCGTTCATCCTTAAATTCTCAATATATTAAAAATGCGAATGATAAATGTCGTAAAGTAATAGCATCATAACATCGGTTTTTTTTATAAAGTAACTGATGTTACGCAAATTGATTCTTGGGTGAACACTCAGGTTCGTTATCAATGTCATTGCTCATTGTTATACACAATTAGTTTGATTTTTATGTATATTAAGCGACAGCGTCAGACACACAAATCATCAAAACTCCACCCTACATTATTCAGCTCATTTTGACTTGATGTATGACGATGATATGTCACTGTAGGGGCATACCTTTGTCTCTGCCCTTTTGAAGTTCTTTGCGTAACATTAGTAAGTAAGGCAATTGATGTTCTCTTTTTTTCCTCTCTTCCTCAAATTGAAAGGAAAATTTAAATTATTTTGAAGTGTACTATAAAAATGAGGGCAGGTTCACTCCAATCTTTGTTACCAAAAATCTGATTTCTTGAAAAAATCGAATTTATTTAAACTCTTTATAGGTAATACAAAAATTGGAACGATCCTGTACTATAATAGACGTTCAGATAAATAGTTTCATAAATCAAAAAAATTATTGCTTATTTTTCAATAAGTTAAAATATATCAGTGTGAAATTATTTACCTGAAAAACTATATATACAATTTTCGTTATTCATTGTTCTCCATTTCTCCAAATTTAGAAAAATTCCTCGGTAATTTTTCCATGTAAAGTTGTTGGCTTGGAAAGGCAAAAGCAGCCCCTTCTTCTTCGATAATTTTCATAAACTCAAGCATATTTTCTTCACGAATATGCAACCATTCTATCCAATGTGTGGTTTTGGTGAAATAGTACAACAAAATATCAATGGAACTTTCATTAAATTCAACCAAATTAATCAAGGTTGCAACTTTTTTGGTATCAGTTTCAATTTTTGGATGGTTTTTTAAATAATCTGTAAAACGTTGTGTAATACGGGTTATTTGTTCATGGCTGGTGCGATATTCTAGCCCAATATGCATCTTAATGCGACGATTGGTCATTTTGCTCCAATTAGTCACAGCAGAATTTGCTAAAATGGCGTTTGGAACAGTGACAATAGCCTTGGCAAAAGTACGAATCTTTGTAGATCGTGAACCAATTTCTGCTACAATACCTTCAACTTCTGGTGTCATAATCCAATCTCCCGGCTTAAACATGTTATCGAAAACAATTGTCAAAGTACCAAAAAGATTAGAGAGTGTATCTTTAGCAGAGAATGCAAGTGCCGCACCCACAATACTAAGACTTGCTAAGAGACCTATCACATTAATACCCCATTCGCTTAAAACGGCAGTTAAACCCATCAAAATAATAAAAATTTTTAAACCTTTAACAAAAAGGTTATGAAGGGCATAAGTTAATTCTGTTCCAAACGCAAATGTTAGCTTATCAACAATAAAACTCAATGGTTCGATACATCTATAAAATGCCCAAAATAGAGTAAATGCAATAAGGCTACGGATTAATGGTGTTAATATTCCATCAAATTCTACAGACAAATTTAATACTGCTATCGCTAAATAAAAAAACACAACGATAAACGCAAGTTTGAGAGGGGATTCAAGTGCGATATAAAATTTGTCATCAAGTGTGGTTTCAGTTTTTGTCGCAAAATTTTTTAACTGTTTTAACACCAGATGGGCAAATAATTTACGGAACAATAATGCAAATAAAAAAACAAGTACTGCTAACACAAGATTGCCCAAAGAAATATCCCACAGAGTTTCATTCCACCAATTCCATTGTTCAAACATAGTATTTCCTCATTATTAATAAATATTGTGAATTATACCCGTGTGCAGTATATATTAAGTTATTCCTTTCAATGCAAAAATTTTTGTGCATAAAAATTTTTGCATCGAATTTTCTTTAGCATAAATAATGTTATAATAATGTTAATACTTGACTATCAAGTTTTTATTGTGACAATAAAATCTAAGAGTGAGACGCGAGCATCGCGTCTCTACATATTGATGGAATTAGATGGAATTAGGTAGAGACGCAATGCTTGCGTCTCTCGCTTAATAATCATCAATCTTTTAAAAACTTGATAGTCGAGTATATAGCTCTAAACCTGAATATTTCATAAACCGATTAAAATTTTATCTAAAAATTGATTTATAAAACTCTATAAAATTTTCTAAAAGGGGTGCGATTCCATTCCATAAGTCGAGCAGTTTTAAGTTGCCCAAATAAACCATTTTTTATCTTTTCAATAGTTTATTGCAAAATAACTTTATAAAAAAACTATAAATTACAAAGTCCCCGTTTTATCTCAGTTTTGGTTTTAACTGATGATAAAATCAATCATCCCTGAATAGCCTTGATAATTATAGCTTTGAAATGTGGTTTAAAACACTTGAGTCATTCCCAAAAAAATACCCATTTCAACTTTTCTCAATTAAATCAATTACCTTTCATAAATTAATGAGATTAAGTTACTTTATTATAATTAGAGAAGCTATGGGTTTATTAATTTTTTAGAGTTACCTTAATGACAAATTTGAATTAATTAAATTTTATCGTTTTTATTGAATTATTGAATTTACACATTGAACCATGTTCAATTTTTTGTTTTAACGAATAAAATCATTGAATTAATAATATTTTACTCATGAGCATGAAAGCATCTCAAAAATTGCCTTCAGCCCTTCTTCATAAGGCTGGGATTTGGGAGTAGTTATGCATGTTTTTTGTGGCTCAATTGATGAGAATAACTTAAAAAATGACTCATCCTAAATTTGTAATCCATTGCATAAAAAATCATATTTTTTCATCCGTCAATGCGTAAGTCCTAACAATATTAAATAATTTGTAAAATTTTTTTCAAAAAATTCAATTTTTTGTTTTATTTTTTCAAAGTCCTTGTTGGACTATTTATTAATATTTTCCTTATAATATAATAAACTCAAAAACTGTTACGTTGTAACCTATTTTTCATTTTTCATTTTCCTAAGGAGGGATAAAAATTTTTATGAATACAGAACTCATTGGACAAAACTGGGACAAATTAATTGGTAAACACGATATATTAGCAAAAATGCTTTATGAACGTTTATTTAAACAATACCCTAATTATAAATCACTTTTTTCAGAATCCGCAGTTGCCACACGGATGATGGAAAAAGCTGTAAAAACCTTAGCACTTGTTGCTAGAGTAGATGAACCTGAACTTGTACATTCTCAATTGGTTAAATTGGGTGATAAACACCGTCGATTTAGTTTAAAGCGGGAAGATATTGTGAACTTCAAGCAGGTATTTTTAGAAGTGTTAGAAGAATATTGCCTTGAACATTGTCCTGATGCTTGGAATGACAAATGTTCCCAAGCATGGAATGATGCCTTTAATGAACTCGTTATTCCTTACATGGCACAAGGGTTGGAACATAATATCACTCCCTCTGAAATGATGAGAATCATCAATATGCAAACCAGTGCTGTTAATCAATTGTTAGGCACGGTAACTAGCATTAAACAAGAATCAGTAAATGCTGAAGTAATACTTCAATTAAAAGGGGGAGATCATATCGTTGCAATAATCACTCCCTTAGGTGTAGAGAATTTAGGTTTGAAGATTGGTAGTCAGGCTCACGCGATAGTTAGAGGGCCACATGTCATGTTGATGCATGCTGATACAGGGCTTAAAACGAGTGTCCGAAATTGGTTTTGTGGTAAAGTTACTAAAACGGAAATTGGTTTAGTGAATGCACAGGTTTCATTACAACTCAAAAGCGGCAATGTTTTCCAAGCTGTTGTAGCTAAAGAAACAGTCCAGGAATTAGATATTAAAAAAGGTGAGCGAGTGTGTTGTTTTTTCAAAGCAATTGATGTGATTTTAGCAGTTGAGACAGGAATTGAATTGTTAGAACCTTGATATTGGATAAATACCTAAATGGTCAGTCGTAGGCTATTTTTCTAATCCACGACAGTTACTCCCCTAAGTCATATCAATAAATGGGGAGTTACCCTGATTTTATTTCCTTAAAACTCGACTATCAAGTTTTTTATTGTGACAATGACCTCGGAGACGCGAACATCACGTCTCTACATATTGATGGAATTTGGTAGAGACGCAATGCTTGCGTCTCTCGCTTAATAATCATCAATCTTTTAAAAACTTGATAGTCTAAATAAAAGGAAGTATCTAAAAATTTTCTTGTCGAATCTCGAAAGTTTAAGGATAATACTTTTCTGGACAATAATTCAGTAGGTAAAATGTTCGGATTATTAAATACACTAAAAACAAAAAACTCATCAATAATGAAAGGTATTATTTTAGCAGGTGGTTCAGGCACACGTTTACACCCTATCACTCAAGTCATTTCTAAACAACTTTTGCCCATTTATGACAAACCGATGGTATATTATCCGTTATCCACTTTAATGTTAGCGGATATTCGAGATATTTTACTGATTTCTACGCCAGAAGATACACCGCGTTTTGAACAATTATTAGGTAATGGTAATCAATGGGGGATTAATATTAGCTATGCAGTGCAACCTTCACCTGATGGTTTGGCACAAGCTTTTATTATTGGTGAATCATTTATTGGCAAAGAAACGTGTGCATTAGTTTTGGGTGATAATATTTTTTATGGTCACGATTTTCAAAAAAAAGTACAAAATGCGGCAACTTTGACAAATGGTGCGATAGTCTTCGCATATTCTGTACTTGATCCAGAACGTTATGGCGTGGTTGACTTTGACGAAAATGGTAAGGCACTCAGTATTGAGGAAAAACCCAAACAGCCTAAATCTCGCTATGCGGTTACTGGTCTTTATTTTTATGACAATGATGTGGTAGAAATCGCAAAAGGCATTAAACCGTCTGCACGTGGTGAATTAGAAATTACTGATGTTAATAATGTTTATTTACAACAAAATACATTATCAGTAGAAAAAATGGGACGGGGTATGGCGTGGTTGGATACAGGAACGCATGAAGCATTGTTAGAAGCCTCTTTATTTGTGCAAACGATTGAAAAAAGACAGGGGCTTAAAATTGCATGTCCCGAAGAGATTGCATGGCGCAAAGGGTATATCAATGCTGAACAATTAGCTAAAATAGCTAATCCGTTGATAAAAAGCAATTATGGTAATTATCTCCACTATCTCTTAGAGTATGAAGTTTGATGAAAATCATAGAAACAGCAATACCTGGTGTATTACTCGTGGAACCAAAGGTGTTTGGCGACTCACGCGGATTTTTTTTAGAAACTTTTAATATTGCTCGTTATGCAGACGTAGGTATTCATGGCCCTTTTGTCCAGGATAATCACTCTTATTCTAGCAAAGGTGTATTACGTGGACTACATTTTCAAAAACAACACCCACAAGATAAATTGGTTTATGTTACCAGTGGTATAGTATTTGATGTGGCTGTAGACATTCGCAAAGATTCTCCCACGTTTGGACAATGGGTGGGAGTCACTTTATCGGCAGACGATCATCGACAATTTTATGTGCCAGCCGGTTTAGCACATGGGTTTTGTGTAGTATCTGACAAGGCGGATTTTCATTATAAATGTACCGATTATTATCATCCAAATGATGAAGGCAGTATTCGTTGGGATGATCCGGATATCGGGATTCAATGGCCTATTACTAACCCTATACTTTCAACTAAAGATGCTAATGCTCCTTATTTGACAAATATCAATGTTTAAATAACACTAAAGATGCTAATGCTCCTTATTTGACAAATATCAATGTTTAAAAAACACTGTTTAAAAAACACTGGAGTCCAAAGCTTTAGGTTTGGGCTTCCCATAGCTTAAACTTTGGACTTTATGTTTTGAAACATGTTCCAGCTATTCATTATGAAACAGTTCAGAACAAAAAAGCTTCCAATTTCTTCGGTTCAAATTTGAGTGTTCCTACCCATAACAAAAATGTTTCCAATATGGGAACATTTTTAGAAACAATAACTCTTGAAAAAAGTACTTCTTTCAAAACTGATAAAGAAGAAGACAGCTTACTTTGGAAGAAATTATTAATAAAGAAAATGTTTCTCAGTTTGAAATTTCTTACTGATTGTAACAGAGAACTTATTCAACACAGAGCATAATACTTGTTACTACAAAACGTGAAGATACGGTTAAATGATGATCCAGCAATGTTAATTCTATTTCATAAATTTCTTCAGTACCTATTCGCTTGACTTTTGGGAGAAGGAGACGCCTATTAAGAGAATCATAATAATAAGAACGAGCGATAATTGGTGAGAAATTGACAAATTCAAAGACAAATCCTGTGGTTAATTGCAATTCAGCAATGTATGTCTTTTTGTTTGGGAGAATTATTTTAGGTAAGGTTAGTATGCCAGTTTTGTCGAAATATGCTTCATCATTCGTTGTTCTATTTTGACTACTTTTATTATAGCGACTTTTTTCTATGAACTGCTTATAATTGCCAAAATTGAGCAACCAGATAGCATTCCAACGTTCAGCAGTAAAAAGCTTTCCACGAATGACAAGCTGTATCTTATCGTATAAATCCGCTAAATGTTTATCCGCAATTCTATTTTTTCCTTGTTGAATACTTTCTAAATATCCTTGTGGCACTCTACGCCAAAAATGCCCAATTCTCCAATAATGAAGTGCAGGTGGTAATCTTGCCAAAAAAGAATCGGCAAGTGCTAAGGGATCAATAATGTGTACAGTGGAACCTGCGAAGAAGCCTAAAAAACCAATCCGTTGACGTGTGATGGTAGCGTTTTTGCCTTGCCAAATGGTTTTCCCTTCAACCGCCCAAGCATGATTCGGCATTTGAATATTTGAACGTGCTAATAATAAACCAGTCGTTGAATAGTAAACGCCTCTTTCATCTGATATTCCGTGATATATCGGTTTATTCATTTGATATTCTGTTCCACTCAATAAAGGGGGAGCAGGTGACAAAAAACCTAGTAAAAGAATGAGTGTCAATATAAAAGCACGAGTTAAGGGAAAGAAGAAATTTCTAATTTTGCTAAATAGTCGAGATTTATCAAACCTGGAAAGTTTTAGACAGCATTTTTCTGGATATTTATTTTGTAGAGAATATTGAGATAAGATGATAACGGCGATAAACAGAGAAGCTGTTAAAAATCGACCACTCATAAAGTCACCACCGACTTTCACGATGTAAATAACCGATAATAGGATACTTAATACAAGTGGTAAAAGTTTCCACTGCTTTGTCAAAAGTGGTAGCAAAAATGCCACCCCTATCGTTGATAAAGTTATCGGATCTCGCAAAAAGGAATCGTGAAGATAATAAATGCCTTGTTGTAATAATTCATGGCTGGGAATCCCTGTGTTCAATTTGGCATAAGCGGTATTAGGAAATAAAAATCCGTAGTAAATGAGAGAAAACAATTCCCAAAGAAAAAATGGGACAAATCCTCCCATCATTAAAGCTATTACTTTCCAAGAACGATTTTTCCAGAAAACTAAGATAAGTATCGGAATAAATAAAAGAATACTATCCATCCGATTAAACATAGCTAAAGCTGCTATCAAAGCCAACAAAAAAATAGTTTTATTATGGTGTAAGTTTTGATTTAGATAAACCGTAAAAAACAGCGCAATAAAGAAATAGGTTAATGGATTTTCTAAACCTGATGTTGAATAATCAACAAATGCCGTAGAAAAAATAAGAATGGATAATGCCAATAATGCAGAAAAACGGGACTTAGCAATTTTGAATGCCAGCAAATAAATACTAACCGTTGAGAGAAAAATAGAAACAGCAATGCTGGTCAAATAAATTTCTCTCGTAAAAAAATAAAATCCAGAAAGCAGAAACATCCAAAGTGGATTGGTATAAGCTTGTACTCGTTCAGCTACGTTCCACCGCAACCCGTGTCCATTAATAAAATTGTCAATAACACGAAATGTAATATAGGCATCATCACAAATCCACGCTGTGCGGATTAACACCATAACAAATAATCCCATGAGGATTATTTGAATCCCTTTTAAAAAATGTTGACTCATGCCGCTTATTTAACAGGGACTAAACGATCACCAAACGGCGTTCGCACCACACGCATACCCTGTGGTACATCTTCATCCTTAATGATTTTTCTCTTAAAGTTTTTATAGAGTTGACGGCGTTTTTTCCGATCCTCTCTTTTTTTGGTCTTTTTGAGTTTAGGTGTAACAGCAGGTTTTGGTGGTGGGAGTGCTTTACCCTGCTTTAAACTTAATTTCGCTATTTTACCCTCATCAATACATTCATGACCTTTTCGTTCATAAGATTTGCGACATGGAGAATCTGCTGGATATTCTATCCGTATCTCACGCGCTTCTACACTCAATAAATAATAGTCTGAATAGCCTTCTATCTTTATTGGGGTACGGGTGTTATTCCTAAAATATTGAACAAACTCTTTACGATCTGGGCCTTTCAAAACAACTGCTCGTTTATCACCAATAAGGCTTGTTCCCTGTAAAAAAAAGTCTTTTTGTGGACGCATTTTTAATTTGGTCACAGGTTTTTTACGCGGCGGTGGTAATTTGCGAGCCCCCACAAATGGGCTAGAAAGTTTCGTTTTTATAGCTTGTGTTGTTTTAGGGGGCTGTATTTTTTGTTTGCCACGATCTGGATCGAATAAATCAAAACCATAAGCGTTGCTTATTAATAAAAACATTGCCAATATTGCACCGTAAAAATTGATTGGTAACTTCATAATGTCACTCCAAAAAAAAACGGCACACGAGTGTACCGTTGTTTTAATAATCGATCTCTTTCAAGAAAAAACTTCATTCAATTTTGTTCTTCTTGAAAGAAATCAATTTAAAATGGTTAAAGGTTTTCAGATGATGTTGCTGTTCAAGCAATACTGAAACTTGAACAATTTGTTTTCATCTATTTGATATCCATTCTAATAGGTTCTTTATTGAAGACAATTTTACCGTTATCTTCACCCTCGTTGACCACATAGCCAACAAAGACTTCAGCAGTTCCAGTAAATCCCATGGCACCCGTGTAGAGGTAAAGCGTGGAGTGCTCTGGTAACGAATCAGCCTCGTATAAAGGTTCCAAATCAGTCGTTACTGGCCATCCACCAATATCTCTCCATTCTGTCAATTTCCACCCAAATGCAGGACAATCCACTTCAGTGGTTCTATCACAACCCGCCAAATAATACCATTGGTGGAATGTATAATCTTCTTTGCTAGGCGCAAAAAAGACAACTCCTACAACGAGATCTGCCTTGAGACCAATATGTTTTTTATCCGCCTTGACAAGGGTCGCTATTTTCACATCATGATCTGGAGCAAAAGCGAGCGTCTGCTCAAAAGTGGTGCCATTACTGTCAGCATCATTAACGCCACCTGCAAACTGAGCGGCATCTGGATCGTCTTTTCCATAATCCTCTACACCTGTCGCTGTTGCAGATAATGGAGCAGTAATACGACATTGGCTATCCAAGAAAATAGACTCAGACGCTTCACATTCGGATTTGGTCTCGCATTTAGTGACATCATCAGCACATTGAGGAATCGCTTCTCCCAGTTGAACATTGATTGTCTTGGTTGTTGTCACTTCATTACCATCAATATCAGCACCAGTAAACTTGAGGCTAAATTGGCCTTCTGTTGGCACATCACCCACAATAAGGATTTTACGACCATTAGTTTCCGCAAAATCCAGTTCAGAACCAGATGACAATACTGTTTCAGTCCCTTGTTGACACACATTATCCATCAAAGTGTATCCAAACTGCTGACATTGTTCACTAGTCAATGCTGTTTCTGTGATACATATATTTTCTGATAATGTACCACTAATTGACTCACATTGTGCTTGGGTGAGGCTTTGTTCTGTCCACTTAAGCTCGCTCACTACTGGTGTGACACTATCACCGTCTTGACCATTAACAGTCAATGTTACGTTGGTTTTTACGCTAGAATCAGGATCAACAAAGATGTTGCCATCTTTATCCAAAATTTCTACGGTCATTCCTACTTGGCTATTCGGTGGAATAGCATCGGCTTCAAGATATGTCTGGATAGTCGTTAATCCACTATAAGCTGGTATTGTTGAGTTCAAGTTGATTGTTTTTTCAACCACCCCCGCTTTGGTAAAGTTCACGGTAATCTCATCTTGACCCGCAAACGGAGTATCACCAGTTGCACTATACCCAATAGCCACGAAAGAAGGTAAGTCATTCACTAACTCAAACCGCCCAACAACGCCCTTTTCATCTGAAGTCACATAAGATACTGTACCATTGCTTGAGGACACCGTAAACTCACCTGTGTCATCAGAAGTCAATGGTTGATCGCCTGTTAGTTCGTTACCAAAGTTATCAAATAATTTGAAAGCCACCTCTGGTAACAAGGTATAATAAAGCTTGTCCTCTGTAATGGAAGAAGGAGCCACATTCTTTACCACTTGACCATGTGCATTACGAAATTCAACGTTCTCACTGGCAGCTGCTGTGATAGCAGAACCTGCAACGAGCACCTGACTATAACTACCCGCTGTATCAGAAATCAGGTATTGGTTTTCACCATTTGTCGCTTTATCAAATTGAACTTCAATAACATTATCAGAATCAGGTGTACCCGTGAACGTCTCGCCTGTTTCAACATTTTTAACGGACAGTTCGCCCGGGTTAATTGCATTATTGCTTGTGTCAACATGAAGTTGACCTGCATTATTAACGAGATTGACCCCAAATGCTTTAAACTCAGTACCCGCTTCCTTGTCTATCAAGAAATCGGAATGTATTTCCGCAGCCAATGATGTACTGACAACAGTAATTTTTAGTGACTCAGAATCGGCAATAGTGGTTGTATTACCACTGGCATCCACAAGGCTTGCTACCAATCCAGTTGTACCTACTTGAATAACCTCATTGCTCGCATCTCCTAAAGTATCAGTCGCTGTACCACTGTAAGGAACAGACAAAGTCAGGTCAGCAACCACTTTTTCTTCATCAGTCTTATCAGCGACACTTGTTTCACCGGCTTCATTCGTTGTCGTTTTCTTGCTATCTTTAACAGATACAGTCAATACACCACCCGTGCTGCAATAGGTGTTTCCATCAATTTCACTAATTATTGGATTACAATGAGAGGTATCATTACCATACTCATCTAATAACACCGCCCGAATTTCAACCCCTTGTGTAACGGCATCGTTCGCAAAAGAAGTTTGCGTAAAATCAGGATTGGCAATACGTTCTTTGTTAGCCTCCAATTTCAATTGGGTTGGAATACCAGTTGACCACACATTCACTTTATCAGCGTAGGCCAATTGAACACTACTCACGGTCTTATTATCCGCGTCATCCATTGTCGCTTCAATAAAGTATTCGCCAGCTTTGGTGAGTTGACTATCCAAAGTAACAGAGGCTTCTCCACCACTCATTTCTGCGGTATAAGTAATGGGACCACCAGGCCCCGTTAAAGTAATTGTGACAGCACCTGCTGCGTTAGAATTACCCGCCCAGATCACAATTTCACCACCGCTCGTGCCGGCAGTCATTTCACCATAAATGCCATCATCTTTATCAGAGCATTCATCGCTGGTTAAAAAACAATCCATCTCTCCTCGCGGATCATTGGCCGCTGGAGAAAACGCCATGACATTTAACCCTTGTAAATCATCAGCCGATGCTGAGGAAATAGTAATTTTTTGGGTTTCAGTGGTGATGTCGTTGATGGCACCTGCTGATGTTTTTTCTTTGAAACTCACTTGCACCGAGTCTTCGCCGTTAACACCAGCGGCACACGTCAAATGAGCGCGACCTAATCCTTGTGTGAGTTGTACATATTTAGTCGTTGAGGCAAATTCTCCCTCACTCAGGGCATCAGCACTATCCCCGCCTCCCATGACTGTACATAAGTCACTACTAATAACGGCAAAAATAGTTGAACCCCCATCCCCGCCTGTGGTATCCACAGAACCTTCGGCATTCAATCCCAGTAAGGAGATGTCGACAGTACCACCCTCATTTATGGTGACTCTATCAAAGATAGCATCTCCTTTTAATGTGGTCGTTGTTGCGGCTCCTACGGTCCCAGCTACTAAAACCAGCGCTATCGCTGAGGCGAGTGCTGTTTTTTTCATCTTCATGTTAAATGGTCTCCATTTTTAAAATCTTACTAAAAAATCAAAAATTGTAGATTGCAACAGATTTTTACAAAACAAAAATTTATGTTTGATATTAACAATTCTCAAATTTATGAGGTTGAAGTTCCAATCTCCAATCATTTGATATATTTTTAGCCGTTATTATAACTGTTACACATTACCCCATCAATTTCAAGTTTCATCAAATTTTTTATTTCAAATTTTTTATTTTCATTTTGGATTATTATTTGTTATCCAAACAATTTTTCGAGTTTGCACTGTTGAATTATCGGAAAGAGTTAACAACGCCAGTAATTCATAAGCACCTTCATACATCTGCTCTCCTACCAAACCATGACCAAGCAAAGCCGTAGGTGTCCCATAAAGGGATAAAGAAAAATCATGGGTACACAAATAGGGGCTAGCTATCATAAGATTATAAGGGATTGGCTCAACATTGTCGCTATTATTCCATACTTTATATAGACTATGACGTTCCCCCTGGTGGTTATCAGAGGGTATATTAAGACGCAGGTATAAGTCAACGGTTAGACCAGAAACGTTATTTACGTACAAATCTAATTTTAAGGATTCACCAGGACTCAATAATTCCGCTGTCACGGGTATAAATTCTAAAGTGGGCGTAGTCACAGAAAATGAATTAGGTACATTGAGATGCCCAAATCCATATTGGCTATCAAATCCAGGTGTATTAACATCTTGACAAGAGGCGAGCAATGTGGATATTAATTCAGGTGCTGTAACCGTTGGTTGTCGTGCAGCCATTAGTGCTAAGACACCACTCACTAAAGCGGCAGCAGCAGATGTACCATCGTACCAATCCGCGTAGCCTGTACCTGGTAGTGTGGTTAGCAAATCTATCCCTGGCGCACTGAGTGATAAACCATTACCGTAGTTACTCTTTCGTAGTCGTTGTCCTTTTTTATCAAACGCACCCACGCCAACAATCCAGGGTAAATTGGCTGGATAGGCTACAGTATTATTACCTTCATTGCCAGCAGCAGCTACCACAATTTTGTCTTGAGTCTTTGCATAGCGTAAAGCATCTTGTACGAGTTGTGAATCTTTATTAAGTACTAAACTCAACGATAATATTTTAGCAGAACTATTGGCGGCGGCTAAAATAGCGGCGGCTAAGTCGGACGCAAAAAATTGGTCTTTATCTTGTTGATTAATTTTATAGGGGATAATTTTGGCAGAGGGTGCTACGCCACATACACCTTTATAATTATGACATTGAGCAACCATTAATCCCGCCATAGCTGTACCATGTCCGTTGCCATCATAAGGCTTATCATCCTTATCACCAAAATCATAGCCTTGTTCAAATAAAATATTAGCAGATAAGTCTGGATGACTAGGATATACCCCTGAGTCTAATAGGGCAATAATAATACCCTCCCCTTGCGTTTTTTTCCAGAATGTAGGAACCCCTATTTTATTTAAATGCCATTGTTCAGCGTAGCGTGGGTCATTTGGAATAGTGGTGGAAGGGGTTTGCATCGTGGCAAAATATCCTTGTACATCAGATTGGATAGCCCATTTTTTGAATATCCCTGCAATATGGGTACGCTTTCGATGAGGAGTATTAGCTGTTTCTAATACTAACCAAGGTAATAAAGGGCGTAAATCGTAGATGATATGAGCTTGTGTACTGATTTGTGCTAAGTCAATTTCGCTGATTGGATGAGTCAAATGTATAAGTACACGCGCTGCATACGCAGTAGTCGATAGGCAACCCATAGATAAAATAATTACTACTCTGTAGATAAAAAAACAAATTTTCATAAATTTATCAAATAGATATATTTTAGGAGTTTTCTTCTTCAAAAATCGGATTTTTTAATTAAAAATAATTTTAAATAATTTTAATATTTAGACAAAAATTTTTCGATTCATTAATTTTGTAACTACTTTAAGTTTCACAATAAATATTAACATTTTTTTTTAGAGTAACGCAGGAGCGTCACGAAATGCGTTCCAACGCAGGAGCGTCACTGCCATTAAGGAACGTGCATGAAATAATTTACCCAACTATGGAGTCAAACCTGTCAGGTTTGACAACTCCAAGTTTGGGAAATTATAAAATCCTCATTCCTAAGTTAAAGAAAATTTATTGGAGTCCAAACTTTTAACTTTGGATTATCTCTTAAAATTAAAGACTTCCAAACCTGAAGGTTTGGACTCCAAGGCTTAACTCAATGGCATTGATTCAGGAGCGTTGGAACGAGAAATTGAGTAGTTATCATTTTTTTATAAATTTTGATGACAGCCTATTTTTTAAAATCATATTTTTTATAACTTCACGAATCATTTCAAAATATTATAGTATTATCGTTTCCACACCTTATACTATTTTTTATAAAAATTATTTATGATAACTGTATTTGATTTTTTAAAGCGTTATTTAAGAGCGACTTATGCCGGCTTATGGGGTCCTTTTCAAGCCGCTTATAAGCATCGCTATTTATTATTTTTACTCATTAAACGCGATATTATCACACGTACATCAGGTACATTGTTGGGAGATGCTTGGTTAGTGTTTCAACCGGCTTTGCAAATTCTGGGTTTTTGGTTTTTGTTAGACATCGTACTTAAAATTAAATTTCCAGGGGGCGTTGCATTTGTCGATTATTTTTTAATCGGTATGTTGCCCTGGTTGTTTATTTCTGAAATCTTAACGCGGAGTTTAACGGTTTTAACCGACTTTAGTGGACTATATCGGCGTGCCATATTTCCCATTGTTATCTTGCCCTTATTACCTGTTTTTTTGTCAACCCTATTATATGTAGGAGTAATGGCCATAACAGCAGGTTTATTAGAAGGTATTCATGCCATACCTATAGCAGTACTTACAATTTTATTATTGGCAATTTGGCTAATTCCTCTGTGTTATTTATTATCTATTATTAGCTTATTTCTCAAAGATATAGGACAAATTTTCCCATTTTTAATTGTCATCACACTATATTTAACCCCTATTTTGTATATGCCTGCTCAGATGCCTGAACAGATGCATTGGGTATTAGTTCTTAATCCTGTGGCTGATTTAATGGCACTCATTCATGCTGGTATACAAGAATTACCTTGGGCTTATGGCAATATATGGCGACCTGTTGGAATCTGGTTATTATTATTGGGTCCCGCATGGGTCTTATTTCGACGCGCTGAACCACATATCCGTGAAATGCTTTAATTTTGAAAATTAGCAATTAGTAATTGTAAAAATACTAAAATAATTTAATATTTAAGTACAAAAATGAATTTTTAATATTTTTTGAGTCTAAAACAATTGCGAAAATCTAAAATTTTTTGTTTCATTTAGTAAGGAATGAGGATTTAATAATTTGCAAAATTTTGGTGCTAAACCTGACAGGTTTTTAAAACCTGTCAGGTTTCAACTTTTGTATTTTATTGAATCCTCATTCCTAAGCTAATTCAAAAAAATATTTTTAAAAGTGCAATTGGAGTTCAAAGCGAGGCTTTGTGCAAAAACCAACAAAGCTTTGCTTTGGACTATCACTACTATTATGGTAGTTGACATTTGATTTCAGTACCAAAAAACTCCGTCAAATGACTGTAAATAAAGAACAATTAGGTGAAGAATAGTCTGAAGTCAAGTGTCAATTACTATACCTTTATTAGCATCTCCCCAAATCTTCATTTTATTATTCCCAATTTTCCAACTTAAAATTATGCAAATAAAATTAAAACCAATTGATTATTTAATATTTTTAGGAACATGGTATGTACAGGTTTTGTTGTTAGCGGTCATCGTTGTACTCACTTATGGTCATACGTTGGGTGTCCCGTTTTACCTAGATGATTTTTCCTCTATTCAGGAAAATCCTATTATCTATAACTGGCAAGGGAGTTGGGCTGAATTATGGCCCTATCTAAAAGAGTTGTGGCAATATTCAGCCTTGCGAATAGTCGGTTATTTGAGTTTTGCTTTTAATTACCAAATCCATCAGTTTCAAGTAGCTGGTTATCATGTTGTTAATATTTTTATTCATTTTTTAACAGGTGTTGCCATATTAGGTTTAATACGTGGTTTAGTACACACACCCACTCTCAATACCCAGTTATCAGAGAATGCTAAACGTTGGTTACCATTCATAGTTGCACTGATATTTCTACTTCATCCTCTGCAAATTCAAGGTGTGACTTACATTGTGCAAAGGTTAGCATCATTAGCAGCCTTTTTTTATATTGCGGCAATGGCTTGTTTTGTTCAGGCTCGCCTAAATTCCTCTCCCTTTCCTTTTTTAAAAAAGAAAAACTCTCCAACCTACACTGAAGTAAAGGGAGAAAAACTTTCAATCCACACCAAAGGAAAACACCAACAACTAGGGGGGATTTTTTGGATACTCGCCTGTCTCCTATTTTCATTACTCGCTTTTTTTACTAAACAAAATACGATAACTTTGCCTATTGTTTTGTTATTAATGGAGTTAATATTTTTCCATCGCTATGAAATTCGCTTAAAAGGTGTCATTACACTACTAGGGTTTGGAATTTCTTTAATCATTCTATTTCTTGTTGTAGAACAAAATCCAATTTTTCAAAAATTTTTGTTTGAAAAAATACCTTTTTTGGAACACTTGGATACCTTGACACGAGAAACAATGGAAATTTCCCGAACTTCATACCTTGCCACACAAATGAAAGTTTTGTGGAAATATATCATATTGTTTTTTTGGCCAACAGGATTACATATTGATTATGATAATGCGCGTATCTTTACAGAAAAGTTTTTATATGAGAGTGAAAATTATCATATCATTGCGAGGCTTTTACACAGTGAAGTAATACTCTTTTTGGGAGGACATTTTTTATTATTGGGTTTAGCAATATATAGCCTACGTAAATGGCCACTGGTTACTTACGGTATTCTCTTTTACTATCTTGCTCATGCGGTGGAATCCAGTATTATTCCTATTCGGGACGTGATATTTGAGCATCGCACTTATTTACCTAATCTAGGATTAGCAGTGTTATGTGCTTGGATACTCGTAGTGAAACTCCCTCAATGGTTAAGCCAACGCTTTGCCCAAGTTATTATCGTTATCTTATTATTCGTTTTAGGGAGTACTACCTGGCTTCGTAATCATAAATGGCGCGATCCAGTCGCATTATGGCAACATAATGTTGAACAATCCCCTAACAAAAAAAGGGGGTGGGTTATCTTAGGCAAACATTTGGTACAAAAAGGACAATCCGAATTAGAAACTGGAAAAAAGACACTCCTAGAAAGCATTAAAACTTTAGAACATGCTATTGCAAAAAAAAGAAATCCAGATGGCTCTGTTAAATCTATGTCAGTGACTCCAGAAACAGCATTGAACTTGATAGTCGCTCACAAAACTTTACGCCAATATGATGAAGCACTGACCTGGGTTAAAAGAGCTTTAGCACTAAAGCACAACTTGCGTCCTTTTGACCATGCCAAATTTTTAGTCAATCAAGGTAACATTTTTTATGAACTTGGACGTTACCACGATGCCGAAAAGTCTTATCGTCAAGCACTTCAGATTTACCCTTCTAATTTAAAAGCACGAATTAATCTTGCTAGCGTGTTAGGTGCGACAGGACACTTCAATGAAGCCATAGCCATTTATCAAGAAGTTTTAACCATTAATCCTAGCAATGCTTATGTTAAAGAGAATTTGCAAAACTTGCAAAAACTACGTCAACGAAGGGGGAATGAGAAATAGGGAAGTAGAGATATGCTTGCCTGTCAGGTTTTTGGAAGTTGTTTTTCTGAAAATGGCTTTGATAGGATCGTCCCATATCTCAACCAGTAAAAACTATCGGATCATATATCAAAGTCTCATATTATCCCTGTTTTGCATTTTATTGATAATTAAAATCTATATGTTGAGGCATTATGGAATAATGTTTCTGGTTTAGGTACTTGTGATACAAGATGCAATATTGTGGGTGGTATAATGTCTCTTTTTCATGGAAAGGACGGGATATCTAATGAATGGGTTAAATCAACTGAACTCTTTGTAAAAATGAGCTTATTCTTTAGCTTGTATATCAAAGCATCCATTGTTTCTTGAGTACAAACCTATCCTGGTTTCCATTGCTGAAAATTGTAGAGCAAGCAGATCATATTCATAACGGAATCCTTGGCGATTTTCCATTATATATTGCAGGTATCTGTCTGTAAAGATTTTTCCAGAATGCAAGGGGTTTATTTTTATGCGGATTATATATCAGGACGTTTGTGAGGATTGAAGCCGATAAAGAATCATTGGAAAATCCAATTACTTCTTAAAACGTACCACAATATTAGCACGTTTGGTGAAGACGAAATCAGGAATTTATATTTGGCTGATTTAAAAGGCGTGATTTATAAAATTGAAGGTAAGATTTAGAAAGACTCAATTGCGTTTTGAAGGACTTCAATCACAATATGCTGTAGGTGACTTGTTACAAGTGCATTTACAAAAGATGATTCCATTTTGTTTCATGCCGCTGGATTTTTGGGTAGCAATTCAAATCACTAATAACCTGAGTTCGACGTAAAAATATTTACATATCAGTTAGTTGAATTAATAAAATTCTGATTTTAAGTGTCTTATAAAGCGATGATGGAGCAAATGACATTATTAATTTCGTCAGATTAAGGGTTTCTCAGAACAAATTTAATGGAGACGAGCTATATCAAGGCTTTCTTTGTCGAACTCAGGTTAATAGTGAAATTATTTTTTGATTGATAATCCCGTTGAATCGTTTAACATTCAACTCAACCATTTAGAAACGTTAATAAAAAAACCCCATTATCTTTTGTAATTTGATAACAGGGCTTAATTACTTGCTTATTCAAACTAACATTTAAGCAGCAGCTGGTTCTGGAGTTGCTTCTTCGCTTTCAGGTTTCTTTGAGAATTTCTTCATCAAATAGTAACTACCAACACCTACTAAAGCACCACCAACAAGAGCCACCCCTATAGGATGAGCAAGAAGAAAAGGTTTAACACTTGCTGCCCAAATACCGTGCTGTACTACTGGAACTGCTTCTGTTGCCATTATGTATTCTCCATTTTTTAGTATAAATTGTTTTCTATAGAAAATTATAGAACGTAATATTTAAATGGATAAAATTAATAAAACTACCCATTTCAGCTATAGATGACAAAACAGCATATCATATCGTGTTTTAATAATCAAGTACAAAAACAAAAAATTAATGTTTATTGTAATTGTAATTATTCAGCCTTTCATTCCAATGCACCTACATTGGAATGCCTCTCATGATGCTCTAGCGTCACTCCATATAAAATAAGGAATTAATTAGAATTTCTTAAATTTTAATCTGAGTTCGATATAAGTTGATGAATATAACTAATTGTATTTGTTATATAATACACTGAATAATTGTGACAATTGTTCCCAAATTTTATTTGGGAACACAAT
>JAUCGK010000246.1 GCA_030378085.1 Candidatus Parabeggiatoa sp. HSG14 | reverse complement strand
AACCAAACATCATTCGACACTTTGCTTTAATTTTTCTATTTTGGGACTTCCCCCTGTGTACGGGGGGTTAGGGGGGTGTCCTCAATTTTGCACTCCAGTTTGAAAGCTATCTGCGTAACATCAGTAAATAATCCCTGTAGTTATATAGCAAAGGCAGGAAAACTTGATCATTGAGTATTAAATCCTCATTCATAAGGAACCAAAAACTTTTTTTAATCAACCACACTGGAGAGACTATATATTATGTCAAAAAAATATCACGGGCTATTCGCCTTATTAATAATGGGGTTGTTATCCCCGCCTACCCTTAGCGCAAACGCGCCGCCCGATAGTGGGAGTAAAGAGGCTCTCAAGGAATCCGCGATCCGAGATACGGATACATTTACCGGTAAAGAGTTCATGGTTTTTGAATCGGTGAAGAATGAGGGCTATGAACAACAAGAGCAGTTTTCTAAGATGACGTTTTATGTTGCGCCTTTGTTTCGATTGATTCCTGATCCGGAAACACAAGCGGTTTATCAAAAAACGCCTTATGCCAATCGAAACGTTGTGCAATACACCTTTTTTGTTGAATGCTTTCATCCGCGTATTGATGAGCAAGCCTTGAAAAAGGTCAATAAATACTACTCAACCAAGAGTCAGTATGTGTTTACCGAGGAACAAATCCATCACATGCGACATGGTAAAGTGGTGATTGAAACGGGGAATTTGCCGCCTTGGATAACGGTTAAACCCGTCACGATTGGAACGAAGAGCCTAAACAGCACGGTTATGCTGGATGCGGTGGAGGAATTTACCGTGAATGTACCCCTGGGAATGGATGAAGATTTTCAAACACGTTTGAATAGTGGGATGAAGTTTAAGTTTGTTGTCTATTTTAATGTGATGAATATCAGTCGGTTACAGTTGGCATGGTCGATTGAGGATATTCGCAAAACCAACGCTTATAAACAGATAAACTCTGGGGGCGCACATTATGTCACCGCGGAGCAAGTTCACAACATTACCCGTCAAGTGGCTGAAAAACGCAATGTCTATTATTATCAAGACCCTAATATTGATAGCAAGATAGCGGATAAAGCACTCAAGCTGTTTGATAGTATGCGCGGTGAGGTACAAGCATTGTCGGCGAAAAATCGTCAACAAGCGGCTGAATTGGAAGAGAAATTACGGCAAGGCACTGGCTTATCGGCGAGTGAGTTTAAACCGTTGACGCAGACGTGGGATGTTTATGAAAAACTGGAAACCATAGATAATCACGAAACGGCAAACAAGGTTATTAAAAATGCTTATCAACGGAATAAGCAAGCCTATCAAAAACTGGACGATGTTTATCAGCGACGTAAAAATGCGGCGAGTGATTCAAGTCATCAATACAACCGTGATAAATCCAGTAGTAATCAACTCAATATTACAGCCGGTTTTGATTATGATGTAGGCTGGACAAAAGGTGAGGGTAATATGTATTACAATCAAAGCTCTCAAAATGCAGAATCTCTCAGAGAAAGCAGGGCTGATTCTAGTCGTAGTCAATCAAATGACAAAGCCACCAGAAGAACAGATAGCGCAAATACCGCAGAAGACAAAATCAACAAAGGCTATTTTGAAAATGCCGATGCGTTAAAAGCCTATCAAGCCAAAACCACAGAACAAAAACGTCCAAAAGTTAAAATTGTGGGCAGGGGTTTGAATGTCATAGAAAAAGCGCAATTTGAACAAAATGTCAGCACAATGGCAAGTTTTGTCTCTGTGCAACCGATGACAGAAGCCAAGTCCTTTATGACAGATTCCAAGATTTCCACCCGTTCCAAAAATGACGTGCCTTCGATGCTTGAAACATTGAAGAAAGCGGCTTTGTTGACGGATGCAGTGAGTGTTTCTAAGGATGGGAATGTTGGGATTGGTCAAACACTCCCAGCAGCTAAGTTGGATGTGAATGGGGATGTTTTAATGACGAATAATCCTGCTAATCGTTTAAAAGTGACTGATTTTGACGATAATGTTAAGATAGAGTTTGTAAAAGCTTCTAATGGAAGAAAAGCAGGTGCAATTCATTTTGATGGATGGAGTACACAAAATGGCTACTATCAATCTAGACTTTCCTTATCTTCACGAACTAATAATGGAGAGTCATATATTTGGGATATGATTTTGACTGAACAGGGCAACGTTGGCATCGGCACAACAAACCCAAAAGCCAAACTGGATGTGAATGGTAATTTTATTAGAACAATTGCACACGCCACAGGTAACGGTCCCAATGACGGCACAGATGTTGGTCAAATTAAGAGTCGTGTTTTAACTTTTAGTAAAGCAAAAGCAAATACCAAAATTCGCATAGGCTATACTGATAATTTACGTACATACAGAAGTGGTAAGGGTTGCCGTTGGGAAGTTCGTATTGATGGTAGTTCTTGCCCTAATCAGGCTCTAGTTTATGACGATCACGCTAGCGCAAAGGATAACACTCATAGTAGCCGTACTGTTGTCGGTTATTGCTCAGGTATTGCTGCCGGTTCACATACGATAGGGATTTGGGTGAGCAACGTACCTGGATATTCTGGTTCTGACTGCCATACAGGTTGGAAAAGTTCCACTTGGGTTATAGAAGCAGAAGAAGTCAACTGAAAACGCCCTCCCCAAATAGTTCCACCGATTTCATCGGTGGCTATTCACGTTTTACCCCTTCGGGGTTGTTCTCGTTCCAACGCTCCAGCGTCAATGCCATTAAGTTAAGGAATATTTGTAGAGTGGGTAGAACTTCGTTACACCCACCAACTATTTAAAAATGGTGGGTTGAACGTTCCGTTACTTCGTTGCGTTATCACTCTACCCACCCTCTTTTTGGTAGGAAAACCCCATTGTTTTTAACAATTGGCTGATATAACTTCCAAAAGTAAAATGTCCCAAACTTGTTTAAGATAAGCTCTTGAATCATTGGGGTTCTCCAACAAGCAGCAGGAAATCCGGCTTTTTGAGGTACTTCTTCAATGTATTTTGAAGGTTCCTTAGTCCAATCAAATGAAATTACGGCAATTCCAGAACTACTATTAGGTTTGGAATTGAAAGGTTGTTTGGTCACAATTGATGCAATGGGCTGTCAGAAAAAGATTGCAGAAGTCATTATTGATCAAGAAGCAGATTATATCGATGAAGTAAAAGATAACCAACCAACTCTTCATCAAGCAGTACAAGACTATTTTTCACAAGCAAATAAAGCGGTTTTTGAAAGCTTTGATATTGATTTTGCTAAAATTTCCAACTCTGTTGTAAGGAAAATATCCTAATGACACTCAAAAAGTGGTTTGTAGTATTGGTGATTGGTTTAATTACGTTGGTTGCTCAGGCGACTACATTAGAAGATCAATCGCAATTGATGGCAGCCAATACGTATGATTATATGGTCATGTCTTACTATCAACAAGGAAAGTTTAAACAAGCTTTATCTTGGGCTGAAAAATCTTTTAAAATCAAAACTGAAGTGCTGGGTAAAAAACACGCCAACACTCTCACAAGCCTAAATAATTTGGCGATGCTTTACCAAAATTTAGGTCGCTTATCCGAGGCATTGCCTTTGCTTAAGAAAGGCTATCGTCTGGTTAAAGAAGTGTTAGGAGAGAAGCACCCAGACACTCTCCTAAGTCTGAATAATTTGGCAGTAACCTATCAATATTTAGGCCACCTTAATGAGGCTTTACCTTTGTTTGAAAAAAGCTATCGACTGTCTAAAGAAGTGTTAGGAAAAAAACACCGACAAACTCTTATAAGCTTGAATAATTTAGCTTTATGTTACAATCATTTAGGTAGATTAAAAGAGGCATTGCCTTTGTTTGAAACCGGTTATCGTTTAAGAAAAGAGCTATTAGGAGAAAAACATCCAAGTACTCTCATGGCATTGAACAATTTGGCTTTCATTTACCAAAACTTAGGCTATTTAGATAAAGCCTTGCCTTTGTTTAAAAAATGTTATCGTTTTAGAAAAAATATTTTGGGAGAACGGCATATAGATACCCTTACTAGCCTAAATAATTTGGCAGTTATTTACCAACATTTTGGCCATTTATCTAAAGCTTTGCCTTTGCTTGAAAAAAGCTATCGTCTATTAAAAGAGGTGCTAGGAGAAACACACCCAAACACCCTCTTAAGCTTGAATAATTTAGCGGAAATCTATCGGCTCTTGGGCTACTTAAATAAAGCCTTGCCTTTGCGTGAAACTAGCTATCATCTTTATAAAGAGAAATTAGGAGAAAAGCATCCGGATACCATTCAAAGCCTAAATAATTTGGCGATAATTTACCAATATTTAGGCCGCTTAGATGAAGCTTTGCCTTTATTTGAAAATAGCTATCATCTCTATAAAGAAGTGCTGGGAGAAAAACACCAAAACACGCTCATCAGTCTGCATAATTTAGCAGAAATTCATCAAATCTTGGGTCATTTAGATAAAGCCTTGCCTTTGTTTGAAAGAAACTATCATCTGTCTAAAGAAGTGTTAGGCGAACAGCATCCAAAAACCATCCAGATACGGAATAATTTTGCGAAAATTTATCTCAATTTAGGTCGCGTAGCTGATGCTTTGCATTTGGCTGAAACTGGCTATCGTTTGTCTAAAAAAGTGTTAGGAAAAGAGCACCCAAACACGCTTACTAGCTTAAATCATCTAGCGGTAATTTACCAAGAATTAGGTGATTTAGATAAAGCCTTACCTTTATTTGAAGAAAGCTATCGTTTAACAAAGGAAGTATTGGGCAAAAAACACATCAATACCATCAACATCCTCAATAATTTGGCAACAATTCATCAAAAATTAGGCAATTATGATAAAGCCTTGACTTTGCATAGAAAAGGCTATCGTCTTTCCAAAAATGTGTTGGGAAAACAACACCCAGAAACGCTCAAGCATCTGAATAATTTAGCTTCGCTTTATTTGCACTTAGGTAACTACTCTGAGGCATTGCCTTTGTTTGAAAAAGGGTATCGTCTTGTAAAAGAAGTACTAGGAAAAAAGCACCCTGATACTATCCGAAACCTCAATAATTTAGCTTATGTCTATGCAGAACAAGGCAATACTAATCAAGCCATTAAACATTTTAAAAAATTCATGGAAAGCGTGGAAAATTTGCGAAGTAGCAACTTATCCGCAGAAAATCGTCAAACCTTGTTTAAACGGTGGGTACATGGTTATTTGAAGCTTTCAGAATTGTATATTAATCAGTCTCGTTTCCAAGATGCTTTTCGCCTTGCCGAAATGAGCAAAGCGCGTACTTTACTGGAATCCTTAACCACTAAACTCGCAACACAACAAAGTGGATTAACCGCTACAGAGCAACGACACTTGCAAAATGAGGAAGCAAGCCTGGCTTTTTTGAATGATCGTATTGCCAAAACGTTAGAAAACAATCAACTAGAAGAAAAAATCACGTTAGAAACTGAAAAAAATCAGCGCGTTAACAAGTTCAAGCAATTCCACCGTGAATTAATGGCAAAATATCCCAAATATGCCAAGCTCAGCAAGGTGCATATTGTCAGTGCTAAAGAGGGAGCGAAGTATTTACCGACAGATGCGGTGTTTATCAGCTACCTTATCAATAACAACAAAGTATTAGCCTTTACCTTACAACCTGATGGTACGCTCACCGCGCACAACTTAGGGAAAATCCCCAACCTCAAAAAAAACATAGAAAATTACCGTCGCCGATTGTCTTTACTCAAGAAAGATGTTAAAGGACGAATGGTTGTATTGCGGGAAAAACTTAAAAAAAATGCGGAAGCTCTGAGCCGTGAACTTGGGAAACAACTATTAGCTCCCTTAAAAAAGTTCATCAAAGATAAACCACGCTGGATTATCTCACCAAATGGAATTTTAGCACTGATTCCATTTGAAACATTGCGTTTTGAAGGGGAACAAGTGATTGCCAAACATCATATCACTTATGTGCAATCCTTATCAGTGTTGAAATTGTTGCAAGAACGGGATAAAGCTTACCAGAACATTAAAAAGCGGGGAACTTTATTAGCAATGGGTGCGCCGCTTTATGAAGATGAAACTTTCCCTATTTCCCATTTTTCAAAAGAAACTTCAATTTCAGGAAATTCTAACACAGAGACACACGGCCGCCGTGTGTCTCTACTTTTACGTAATGGTGATTATGAGCGCGTATTTAGCCAACTGAATCTAAAATGGAACAATCTACCCGGAGCCTTAAAGGAATTGGAACAGTTAGAAAAACTTTTCTTTCTCAAAACTCATCGGTTGCGTATCTATAAACAAGCGGATGCGACTGAAGCTAAATTACAACGCCTTAATAAATTTGGTATTTTAGCCAAATATCGTTATTTAGTATTTTCAACACATGGTTACCTTAGCACTGAAATTTCAGCCCTTTCTTCAATCGTGTTAGGACAAATCAATAACCCAGAAGGAATTGATGGTTATGTCACAGCAAGCGAATGGGCAGGCTATAATTTAAAAAGCGATTTGATGGTGCTGTCGGCTTGTGAAACAGGTGTTGGGGAAGTGGTAAGCGGAGAAGGTGTGATGGGATTGCCTTATGCGTTTTATGTCGCCGGCAATAAAAATACACTACTCACTTTGTGGTCGATATCTGATAAGGTGACTACTGAGTTTATTGCCCGCTTTTTCCGCAAACTTAAAATGGGAGTTGGACAAATAGAAGCGTTGACAACAACCAAACGTGAGTTTCTCAAAAAAGGCTATGGCGAAGCATATTGGGCGGCATTTGTGTTGTATGGCGTTTAATCTTCAATGAATTTTCCTGATTGTAACAGATTTTGGGGACACCCCCCTAACCCCCCGTACACGGGTGGAACCAAACATCATTCGACACTTTGCTTTAATTTTTCTATTTTGGGACTTCCCCCTGTGTACGGGGGGTTAGGGGGGTGTCCCCAAAATTCGTTATAATCAGGAATTTTCTTGATATTGAGGATAAAAAGATGATCTATTAAATTAATCAAATTTTTAGTCAGATTGCTAATACCTTACTGATGTTACGCAGATAGCTTCCAAACTTTCGTTTCAAATTCATTTTGCCAACTAAGAGCGCAACCCATCGCAAAATAAATTTTGCACTCCCGTAGAGACACACGGCCATGTGTCTTTTGGAAGTACAGTGCGTAACATCAGTACCTCAATTTGAGGCATGTTCAATTATTACCTTACTTGCTTCGTTGAATACCCAATTTAAGGTATTAAACACCCTTTGTAACTTGTCATTAGTGGGTGGTTCATCAATAATATATATTTTATTCCTATCTTTTATAAATAAAGATTTCTTCTTATCAAACTTACCGAATTGCCACAGATCGCCAGAAGTCACCACTGCATAACACATAGTGGCTCCTTGTGTTGATGCTGCATACATTTCAGCTAAAGCTTGTGCCCACGCTTCGTCCCAATTTTGTCTTTTAGCTTCTATAATACAAAGAGGCGGTACATCCATAATGCTTTTCACCCTCTTTGGACGAGCAACTAAAAAATCAGGTTTGCCTGAAAGATTTTTAGCTGGGTCTACATTGTAAGGCACATGTGACCAAACACGGAGTTCCTCATAAGCCGTATCTAATATTCTTAGTATGGGTTTGATAATATCCTCACATATAGCTTCCTCTGAAAGAAAACTTAATGGATCATCCAACAACTTTTTGATTTGCTTCATTTCAGATAACAATTTTATTGACATTTGTTAACATGTTACAATTTATGTAAACAAGTTAAGTTGATGTGAATAAGGGAGTATCAGCCCGTTATCCCCTCGCTTACGCTTAGGGTTGCTTGATTGGTGAGTT
>JAUCGK010000245.1 GCA_030378085.1 Candidatus Parabeggiatoa sp. HSG14 | reverse complement strand
AACTCATTTCATCAGGAAAATATTTTGGATTGGCACTACATCCATCAGCATCGTAAAAAAAGCTAACGGATTGCACTGTGCCATGACCATAATTATTTTCCCATTGGCAATTCAATTTTGAGTCACAGCCGGTTTGAATAGCCATAAGAAAAACATGGCCATATTTATTTTCAAACTGATTTTGTGACATGGCCTGATAGTCTGTACGCCAATCTGTTACCACTGGTGGAGATTGCGACATTGCCATTGAAACGGCTGCGGCAATGAGTATCGTAATCACTAAGAAAAACAAGGGTTTATAACTGAGGGGTTTCATTGTTTACCCCCATTCCAGTTGGTCAAAATCACGTTGGTGTAGTGGGTGGTTTCTTTGAAACGTGGGCAGCGTCCCAGTTTGCGGACTCTAGTGGGGCCGGCGTTGTAGGCGCACAAAGCTTTTTTTACTGTGCCGAACTCTTTGAGTTGCTGGAGAAAATACCGAGTACCACAGTCAAGATTTAATTTGGGAGTAAAAAGCTGCTCTTCGCTAAGGCCGCAAAAGGATTCACCGGTGCTGGGCATAATTTGCATAAGACCGATTGCGCCTTTGGGAGATATGACTTTCGGTTTCCAACGGGATTCTTGATGCACAATGGCAAAAAGTAGTGATACATCAATGTGATAGCGTTTGGCGGTTTGCCAGGCCATGCCTTTATAATCCGTGTCGGAAAACTGGGGCGTGTGGATGATTTGATAATGGCTGCTGATGTACGCCCAAATCATGCCGCCGATAACAAGTCCAGCAATAAAAGTAATTGCGTGTGTTTTCAGTGGCTTGAGGTTAAAGTTGAGGTTGATTTTCATACAGCACCGCCTTGGCCATGCGAGATTAGGCCACGTTCAACAGTAACAGTACGAATCTCTTTGTATTGCCCGTTCTGACAGGCGAGGAGGTCGTTGAGGGTGTTGGAGAGTTCTGGATGTCCGATGAATGCGCTTATGGCTTCTTCGGCTTTTCCAGTGGTGTCGATGGAGAGGAGGTTTAGGAGTCTTTGGCCACGGGCTGTTACGTGATAGGCGGGGTTACGTTTGCCACGCGGGAGGGTGACGTGGATACGCAGGATGTCGTCTGCACGTTTTTGAGACAGCACGAGCCGGCTCGGATCAGTTAAAGTGATCGAGTTCATGATGCACCTCTTGAGTTAGGTGATTTGTGAGTTAGGTAGCCTTGGCTCGAATAAGCCTTGGTTTACCGTAAAATTAATAAGTTGATTCTATACCCACTTTTGAGTATAGTGTGGGGATTTTATCCACTTTTTACAGAGATGTCAAATTTAATTATGAGAAAACGAGAAGGGTTTGAGCAAATAACTATTGAATATCTACAAGAAAAGAAAATTAAGGAACGTTTAAAAAAATTAGCCGATTTAAAAAATCGTTCAGTAAATAAACAAGCTATTGATTTATTGGAAGAAATACTGGAAAAAAAAGAGAAAAGGATGAATTTATTGTAGGAATTACAGAGAAATATAAAGGAGGCCTGTGCTGTAACACAGGCTAATTTGAAATGATGCTCAAAAATGGAGTATTAATTATATGGGAAAAAGTCGTGAAGTTAAAGACTCCAGAAAACTTGGTATTTGGTATTCTGAAGATGAATTTTTTGACTACGGGGTAACTAAACATATTGGTGCTAGTGCTGCTGTTGTTTACTTTGCCTTATGTCGTCACGCAGATCGTGATGGTAAATCTTATCCTTCAGTTAAATTACTGATGGATGAATGTGATCTTAGCAACCGTCTTATTGCAAAATCCACCCGTATTTTGAAAGACGTTTTTCTCCTTGATTTTGAACGTTGTAAACATCAACACAATATTTATTATGTTAAGGCAGTCAAAGATGCTATTGCATTAAATGGATGGAAAAAAATAGTACGTGATAAAGAGTCATTTATTGGAAAACAAGTAGTAAATACCTACAAAGCTCGTGACAAAAAGTCATTTGAGCAGGTGACGAAAAGTCACGAGGCTCGTGACGAAAAGTCACTTGAGCAGGTGACGAAAAGTCACGAGGCTCGTGACGAAAAGTCACATAAAGGAGATCACAATAAAGGAGATCACAATGAAGGAGATCACAATAAAGGATTTATAAAAAATACACACACAGATATCCATAGATCTGAAAATAGCAAAAACTCTGCCAAAAAAAGTGTGTGTGTACTTCCTTTAAATGATTTTGAAAAATCAGCTTGGGACTGGTCTCAAAATCACGAGTTCTGGAAAGGACGTATTACCTCGCATGAACAACTGCGTACCAATTTAGCCAAAGCTGGTGCTTTTCGTACTCAATTTGAACAAATCAACACGCCTGTTCAACCTGTAACATCAAATAGTCAAGCTCACAAAACCAGTAAACCAAGTCGGCCAAGAAAGAAAATCGCTGTCAAAGATTGTCCGTATTGTGATAATCGTGGGTTATTACATCTTGTTGACGAACAAGGCGGTCGGTTTGATAATCGTATTTGTACCCATGATGAAAATGAAATCAAAGCTTTGGTTAATGAAAAAGGGTTTAGTATCAAGGATGCTAAATCAGGTGAAAAAATCAGTCCTATCCCAAGAAATAGTGGCTTAAATTCCATGTCAAAAATTCTTGATGAGGTCAAACGAAGACAAGCAGCTCAATCAATCTAAAGATGAGTATGATTTTGAATTTTAAGTGTTAAGGAAAATTATGATGGCAAATAGCAAAATTAAAGATGATAGACAATTCATATTTCAATTAGAAAGCGAGATTTTTGATTATGCCATTGCTGAATACATTGGACACAATGCGCTCATCATTTATATTGCGCTTTGCCATCATCTCCAAAGCAACACTGACTTTCCCTCGTTGTATCAATTGGCGACCAGATGTAATTTGGATAAAAAAGCAATTAACCAAGCCGTACAAGTTTTGATGCAATATCAGTTAATTGAAGTCAGTCATCAACAAGATAATAAGATTTATTCAATCAAATCGGTGCAGGAGGCTATTCAAAGAAATGGCTGGCATAAACCTTCTTTGGTAAATGTGCCTATTGAAGAGCCTGAAATCGTAGAATCAGAGCCACCCGTTTCTCATTTTGAAACACCTCCTGAGCCACCTCAATTATCAACACCACCTCCTATTAAAAATGATGTACCACCACCAGCATCGCAAAATAAGCCCATAAACACCATCGCAGTGAAAGATTGTCCTTATTGTGATGACGAAGGTAGGCTTAGATTTATTGACCAAATATCTGGCCATTTTGATATGTTTTTTTGCGATCACGAAATTAATAGAATTAAAGCATTGGCTGTTAATAAAAAAGCTAAGATTACGAGTGCTAAGAAAGGGTATGAATATCCGGCGGGTGAACCTAAAAAAATGCCAATCAATTATTTGCCTGATCCAAAATAATCTCATCATTGACAAATTCATCAAAGTTGATACAATATTTCCATTGTCGTTCTGACGTTTTTTTGAAGTGTTTTTTATAGCAATACCCGTATAATAAAAGGAAGTATTATTAAGTTTTCCCTTTAAAATCAAAGAGTGGGGCTAGCTTTTGAGGATCTCAAAAATGAGTCTTGTTTAGCAAAAAGCTAACTCTGTAACTTACTGATATTAAAAGAAAATAGCTTAAGCAAAGAACATGCCTAATGCGCTAACTTTTTTGATGCTAATTTCGTGCCAAAAAGTGCCTTGTAAGTTATTGAATTTTAAAGGAAAAATTTAGGGGTTAGGGTTGCAGGGATGCTTGGCTTTGTCGCCAATTGAAACAGCGAAATAGAATGACTTGGCGCTTTGCTTTTGGTTGCAGGGATGCTTGGCTTTGTCGCCAATTGAAACCGGTAATACTTAAGTTCTAAACTAATTGTTTTGTTGCAGGGATGCTTGGCTTTGTCGCCAATTGAAACCACCTTCCCATAAAGTTTGTACCCATGATATTAATGGTTGCAGGGATGCTTGGCTTTGTCGCCAATTTGCAAGAACTACAAGGATTGACAATTTAACTACAAGGATTACATTTTAGAAAGGATTATAGTGTTAAGGTGTTGAAATATAATACTTTATTTTTAGTGCGTGGGAATTTGGCAAAGTAGCCGTTTGGAAAAGTTCCTGTCGTTTAGATAATAAAAAAAGCCCCAAGGTGTTTGCCAAGGGGCTTTTTTGTTTGAGTCACCTTATTAAGCGGGGCCAAAGAAAAACAAAAAGCCGACTATCGAAAACGGATTATTGCCGCTGAACAAATCACGGCGGTTGAAAATGAGCAGCTTAAGGAAAAAGCCAACCCGACTCAGGATGAGCAATGGCAAATGAAAAGACGGCGTTTTGAGCATGAGTTGTGTATTGATTTGAATAGCATTTCATTGGAGACTGATTTCGATCCCCTCTTTAATTTGTGGAATCAGGGCAGAGGGGTTAAACCGATTCAAGGCTTAGGTGAGGCGGTATTAAGCAGGGAACACGCACAGGCGGTCACTGAGTACCTGTTAAAGCACAAACACCCTGCCAGTGATGTACAAGGATTCACGACTCGGTATTTGATACGTAAGGGGATTTTAGACTCGCTACACATCAAGTTTGAGCGAGGTGTATTTGAAATCGAACCCAACTTCAAGTTTCGATATGCAGATTTAAAAACGACTTGGTGGTATCATTTTGCATGTAACAATAGGGACGCTGTAAATGGCAGTGGACTGGGCGCAAGAATAAAGGGAAATACGCCTTCTGACTATGAATTAGGCTTATGGATACGAGCTATGGGGATTGTGACTAAAGCAACAAAAATTGATGTTGAGACAGGGTCCAAATTTTTCTCTCTTAAAGAAGAAAATCTGGACCCTGCCGCAAAGCGAATAGACTCTGTTACCCCACGGAAAACAGAGAGAATATATAGCGTAAATGCCGAAGCAATGAATCCACTTCTCCGCGTTCTTTATCGCCGGTTCGGTATCAATACGATGCCTTGGGTACCAGTCGCTGAAAAGCACATAGCGGAAGTCACCGGAGAGCCGCCCGAATACGATCCGATTCCCGAACCACACCCGATGGTTTCACAATGTGCTTTTGCCATCAGAAATTTACTACCCACGCTTGGTACTGCCGTTGGGACTCCTACGATTAACGCGTTGGTAGAATTGTTGCCACAGTTTGATTTTTTTGAGATTGTGGAGACTTATTATTTGGTGGGTAGTGGGTGATTCAATTTGACAGGATAATTTTTAAACAGGGCAAACTAGCCTTATAATTGGTCATAAGAAAATTTAGGTTAATAAGTTACTTTGACCTGTGGAAATATATTGTTCTATAAATTATTTAAAACAATGTTATGAATTTAATCAAAATATTATTAGTTTCATCATTTTTTACTTTTTTTTCAGTTAATTCTCATGCAACAATAGTTAAGTTTCAGTTTACAGGAATTGTAAGTAGTATAGACTCTACGTTAGCAAAAGAATTTTCTATTGAAGAATCTGTTGTTGGTTCGTATAAGGTAGATGATAGCAGTTTTGTTGCATCAGATCTTATGGTAACTATTGGGGAAGACTATGTATTGACAGCTAATACAGGTTCTGTAAGTGTTAGCCCAAATGTTTGGTTTATGGTTTCGTTTAGTGGTATCAATTCAGGAATAAATGGAATTCCAGTAAATGGAAATATACCTTTACATTTTGATATACAACTTGATGATGATGCTGGATTATTAAAATCCGGTATATTGCCCCTTGAGTATCCCATTTCAAATTTTGGCTGGGACCGTTCCAATATTAACTTTTCAGATGATTCAAATCGCTTGGACATTGAAATACAAACTATTGAACAATCAAATATTACCTCTTGTCCTGTGGGTAATTCAGGTATCGTATCACCGAACCTAAATATAAAAATTCCTTCACTGAACTATCAGTCTCTAACTGGAACTCAAAACATATGGGTTGATTTTGAATATTTAGGAACAAATTCAGAAGGAAAACATATTTGGGGATTAAAAAATTATGGTGTTAATCAATAGTTTTATACTAACTATTTGGCTTAGAACGCGTGTAGGTTGGATAGAAGCGAAGCGGAAAACCACCAATCCAATTAAAAAGCCATAAGGTGTTGTGCCAAGGGGCTTTTTCTTTTTGTAATCACAAACAATTGACGGGATTATTTGATGGGTCGTTGTGGGTCTAATCAGAAACTCCTTTACCTCATGAATTGATAGCGTTAAAATATTTTCTCACCGTACAAATTCATCTTTCAGTAACTTGTTCAATTAGTTTTTTAGGAAGGTATCAAGATTTGTGCGGTGTTTAAGGTGTAAAGAGACGAGCAGTTGTTGACATAAATAAAATTTCCAAGTCAGTCCCCTTTTTTAAGCAAGCGTGGTAGAAACAAAGCAGAAACCCACCAAATCAAAATAATGTGCAAGGGTTTTAGACGGAGCGTAAAAGCGTTTGATATACGCATTTTTCTTCAATTGAGGAACAATGAATTATGGTAGAAGCAAAAAAGATACAAAATTTATTTAAGAAGTTAATTTTATTTGTTTTTTTACTTACTTCACATGGAGGAGAAGCTGTAATACCAGGTAACTTACTAGAAATAGAATGTGATCAATTTGAAACTCGAATTGAGTGCCAAACTCGTCATCATCAATCAATTTTGCGATTTAATAAACTTGCGTTTGAGCATAATTCAGAAGTTCAAGCAGGTACTGCATATTTAAAAAAGCCGTATGATCAAGTAGAAGAAATATTTTCCATACAAATTAAATGGAAAAACTGGGCAAAACGTTGGCATTTTTCCCAACAGAACAGTATAAAAATCAAACTGCAAGATGCAAAAAAATTATGGTACGAAGATGAAAAACCAGAAAAGCCAGTATTCATCTATATAGATATACAAAAAAACAAAAGCATGAATCCGAAATTCATGTTATTTGGACTTGGAAAAGATTGGGAATTCGTTGATGGCTATGGCTATGCTAAACAATGTGAGGAACAATGTGGGGATTTTAAATCTTGTGAAATTGACTATTATATTGCCCAGACACAAAGGCAATGCGATCTGGCTTATAGACAACTTCCTTCTCAGTATAGAAATGATTACAGAGGAAAACAGGTGATTGCAGAGATTCTTAAAGGTATGAATTTAACTGTGGAAAAATGTAAAAAAAATGGAAAACAGTATTTTGAGGTTGAGATAAAGAGAAGTAATGAATGTTCAAAAAGACTTCAACAATGTAAAAAAAATTGCAATGAAGGGTCGTTCATACTTATACCAATTGGTCTTCCAAAAAGTAAAAAGGGGCAAGGAGGCTAGGCTCGAATTAATTCTGTCCCTTTTTTTCTTAACAAGTAGATGTGTAGAAGCGAAGAAAAAACCCACAAATCCAAATAAAGAGCCACAAAGCACAAGCTAAGTGGCTCTTTTTAATTCTCAATGAAAATTCACAAGTCTAACCATGAACGCCACCCGTCCCGTCCTCACTTTAGGAACCAAATCAAAACGAATCCCTCAAAAAGAAACACCCACCAAAATCCCTAGAATCAAGGGCAAAATGGAAGTCAGTGTTAAAATAAATGCTTTGCCTAATTGGGTAGAAACACTTGAAAACAACCAGCACCACTTATGTCTTAACGCCAATGGACAGCTACTCGACATAAAATTACGCCATAAAGCTTGGCAAAAAGTTATCAAAGCCAATGAAGAAAATCCACATTGGGGCGCAAACTTCACTGGTCAACTTGGTCAACGCATTGAAAACGGCTTTGAACTAAAAAACGTAGGCGTACAAACTTCAATAACTACAAGGATTACATTTTAGAAGGGATTACACCGTTGGGTTA